>CAZRNK010000017.1:5723-11884 GCA_964601435.1 uncultured Oscillospiraceae bacterium
AAAGGAGGCGGACAGGATGTCTTTTGTCCATCTGCACGTACACTCGGAATACAGCCTGCTGGACGGCGCCTGCCGCATCGAAGCCCTGGCGGAGCGGGCCAAAGAGCTGGGCCAGGAGGCCGTGGCCATCACGGACCACGGCGTCATGTACGGCGCCGTGGCCTTCTACAAGGCGGCGGTGGCCGCCGGCATCAAGCCCATCATCGGCTGCGAGGTCTATGTGGCCCCCCGGGACCGGCGGGATAAGGAATACAGCCGGGACAACGGCTACAGCCACCTGATTCTCCTGTGCAAAAACGAGACGGGCTACCACAACCTCTGCTATCTGGTGAGCTGCGGCTTTCTGGAGGGCTTCTACAGCAAGCCCCGGATTGACTGGCCGCTGCTGAAGGAGCATGCCGCGGGGCTTGTCTGCCTGTCTGGCTGCCTGGCCGGGGAGATTCCCCAGGACATTCTCCGGGGGGACTATGAGGCCGCCAAAGCCCGGGCCATGGAGCTGCGGGACGCCTTCGAGCCGGACAGCTTTTATCTGGAAATCCAGAATCACGGTATCGCCGACGAGGCCCGGGCCGCCCAGGGGCTCATCCGCATCCACCAGGAGACGGGCATCCCCCTGGCCGCCACCAACGACGCCCACTACCTGAAAAAAGAGGACGCCTATACCCAGGATGTGCTAATGTGCATCCAGATGGGCAAAACGGTGGACGACCCCAACCGGATGAAATTCGAAACCCAGGAATTTTACCTCAAGGACGAGGCGGAAATGCGCGCCCTGTTTCCTGAGCTGCCGGAGGCCTTTGACAACACGGTGAAAATTGCCCAGATGTGCAACTTCCAGTTTGAATTCGGCCACTATCACCTGCCCAAATTCCAGCTCCCCGAGGGGGAGCACGACGGCCTGGCCTACCTGCGCAAGCTCTGCGACCAGGGCTTTGCGCGCCGCTATGGGGCCGGGAACGAGCAGCTCCGCAGCCAGCTGGACTATGAGCTGAACATGATTGCCAACATGGGCTTTGTGGACTATTTCCTCATTGTCTCGGATTTTATCTCCTTCGCCAAGAGCCAGGGGATTCCCGTGGGCCCCGGCCGGGGCAGCGCCGCGGGGAGCATGGTGTCCTACTGCCTGGGCATCACCGACATCGACCCCATCAAATACAGCCTGTATTTCGAGCGGTTCTTGAACCCCGAGCGCATCAGCATGCCGGATATCGACATTGACTTCTGCGTCAACCGCCGGGGGGAAGTCATCGACTATGTGAACCGGAAATACGGCGCCGACCACGTGGCCCAGATTGTCACTTTCGGCACCATGGCCGCCCGCAACTCCATCCGGGACGTGGGCCGGGCGCTGAACATCAGCTATGCAGAGACGGACGCCGTGGCCAAGCAGGTGCCCATGACCCTCAACATCAAGCTGGATGAGGCCCTGCGGCTGAGCAAGCCGCTGAAGGAATTTTATGACAACGACGCCCGGCTCCACAGCCTCATCGACACAGCCCGGGCCCTGGAGGGTATGCCCCGCCACGCCTCCACCCACGCCGCCGGCGTGGTCATCACCGAGCGGCCCCTGTACGAATACGTCCCCCTGGCCAAAAATGACGACGCCGTGGTCTGCCAGTTCCCCATGACCACCCTGGAGGAGCTGGGTCTCTTAAAGATGGACTTCCTGGGGCTGCGGAACCTGACAGTGCTGGAGGACGCCGCGGCGCTGGTGCGCCGCCAGGAGCCGGACTTCCAGGTGGAGAATATCCCTGAGGACGACGAGGCGGTCTTTCAGATGCTCACCGCTGGGAAAACCAGCGGGGTGTTCCAGCTGGAGAGTAGCGGTATAACCGGGGTGTGCGTGGGCCTGCGCCCCAAGAGTATCGAGGACATCACAGCCATTATCGCCCTCTACCGCCCGGGGCCCATGGACTCCATCCCCCGCTTCATTGAGTGCAAGCACCATCCGGAGAAAATCAGCTATAAGCACCCCATGCTCCGGGAAATTCTGGACGTCACCTACGGCTGCATCGTCTATCAGGAGCAGGTCATTGAAATCTTCCGGAAGCTGGCCGGCTTTTCCCTGGGCCAGGCGGACATGATTCGCCGGGCCATGAGCAAGAAAAAACAAAAGGAAATCCAGAAGGAGCGGGCCGCCTTCATCCATGGGGATGCAGCGCGGAACATCCCCGGCACCGTGGCCCGGGGCGTACCCGAGGACGTAGCAGGCAGCATCTATGACGAGATTTTGGACTTCGCCAACTACGCCTTCAACAAGGCCCACGCGGTGGCATACGCCTTCATCAGCTACCGCACCGCGTATATGAAGTGCCACTATCCCAGGGAGTATATGGCCGCCCTGCTCACCAGCGTCCTGGACAACAGCACCAAAGTGGCGGAGTATATCGCCGAGTGCAAGGAGCTGGGGATTCGGCTGCTGCCCCCGGATGTAAATGAGTCCGACGCGGACTTCACCGTCGTGGGGGGCAATATCCGCTTCGGCCTAGTGGCTATTAAAGGCATTGGCCGCGGCTTCATCAACGCCCTGATGGAAGACCGGGCGGCAAACGGCCCCTTCACTGCCTTTGACGAGTTCTGCCAGCGGATGTACGGAAAGGATTTGAACCGCCGGGCCGTAGAGAGCCTGATTCGGGCCGGCGCCTTCGACAGCCTGGGCTACAAGCGCCGCCCCCTGCTCCAGGTCCTGGACAGGGTGCTGGAGGGCATCGCCGCCGACGGGCGGAAAAATGTGGCCGGGCAGATGGGCCTGTTTGATATGGAAGAAGATGCGTCTCCCTCCAGCCGGCTGGAGCTGCCGGACGTTGAGGAGTTCAGCCGCCAAGAAATTATGGCGATGGAGAAGGAGACTACGGGCCTCTATCTCTCCGGCCACCCCATGGACCAATACCGGGAGCAGGCCCGAAAAGCGGGGGCTGTGCCCCTGGGCAGCATCCTCTCGGATTTCAGCCAGGAGGGCGGCCCCCAGCATTTCCAGGACAATCAGTTTGTGACCGTGGCCGGGGTGGTAGCCGCCAGCAAGACCCGCACTACCCGCAACAACAGCCTCATGGCCTACATCACCCTGGAGGATGACACCGGCACCATGGAGCTTTTGGCCTTCCAGCGCGCCCTGGACAGCGGCGGCAGCTATGTCCGGGAGAACGCCGCACTGCTCATCCGGGGCCGCATCTCCGTTCGGGACGAAAAGGAGACACAGATTGTGGTGGACTCCATCCGTCCCCTGAGCGATTTAAACGGCCTGGACGGCGAGCCGCCGGCGCAAAACACCGGGAGCAAAAAGCTGTATGTACGGCTCAAAAGCCAGTCCGACCCCCTCTTCCAGCGGGTGGAACTGGTGCTGAAGATGTTTCCCGGCCATGATAAGCTCATCTGCTATTTCGCCGACAGCAAAAAGCGCCTGAGCGCCCCCTGCCTGGCCCACCCCGCTTTCATCGAAGAGCTGCAGGAACGGCTGGGCGCGGAGAACGTGGTGCTGAAATAAGCGCCTCATTCAAAAGAAAAGCCGCACCGCTGCCGCTGCGGCGAGGAAGCCCACGGCGTCGGCGCACAGCGCCGCCGGGATGGCGTGGCGGCTCTTGCGGATGCCCGCCGCGCCGAAATAGACGGCAATCACATAAAAGGTCGTCTCCGTGGAACCCAGCATAACCGCCGCTGTCCTGCCAATCAGCGAGTCCGCCCCATAGGTCTCGATGAGCTCTGCCCCCACCGCCAGGGCCCCGCTGCCGCTGACGGGGCGGAGGAAAATGAGCCCCGCCGTCTCCGAGGGGATACCCAGGGCCTCCAGCACCGGGGCGGCCAAGTTTGTTAGGGCCTCCAGGGCGCCGGAGGCCCGGAGCATGTACACCGCCGTGAGCAAAACCACCAGAGACGGGAAAATCCGCACCACTGTAGCAAGGCCCGATTTGGCCCCCTGCGTCAGGGCCGTGAACAAATCCACCTTTCTTCCCAAGGCATAGAGCCCCACGCCGCCGATAATAAGCGGCGCAATGAGGGCCATGGCTGTATTCATTTCCGCCGCCGCCCTTCCAGCAGCCTGGCGCACAGGAGCCCCGCTGTCACGGAGGCGATGGAGCTCAGCCACACCGCCGGGAGAATGTCAAAGGCGTTGTGCGCCCCGGCTGCGGCCCGGATGGCCGCCACTGTGGTGGGCAGGAGCTGGATGGAGGCGGTGTTGAGCACCACCAGCCGGCACAGCTCATTGGAGGCCGTCTCCTCCCCGGAGAGGCGCTGGAGGCCCGTGGCCGCCCGAATCCCGGCCGGAGTGGCCGCATTGCCCAGCCCCAGGAAATTGGCCGATACATTTTCCGCCAGGGCGTCCATCGTCTCCCTGTCCCGGGCCGCGGTGGGAAACAGCCGGCCCAGCACTGGCCTCAGGACCCGGGACAGGGCGGCGCTCAGGCCGCTTTGCTCCATCACTGCCATTACGGCGGACCACAGACAGATGGCACCCCCCATACTCAGGCACAGGTTGACCGCGGCAGCGGCCCCCTCCATGGCCGCTGCACTCACTGCCTCCGCCCGCCCTGTGGCGGCGCCATAGAGGACAGACACCAGGACAAATCCAACCCATATTATGGACAAAGCCATACAGGCAGCCTCCTTTCTTTCCGGCTTCTACACCACTGTATGTGGGGTCGTTCCGAAATATGCACGCTTGTCCCGGCAATTTTTGTTGTGAATTGACAAAATTCAACATCCCTGTTATAATGTTACGTGCTTGCTGGAAGATGGCGCAGGGATAGATTCCCGCTCCATTTTCTAAAATAAAAAATGCATTATGGGGGAGGAAACAAACATGAAATCAACCGGAATCGTAAGAAGAGTAGATGAGCTGGGCCGCATCGTCCTGCCCATCGAGCTGCGCCGCACCCTGGACATTGCAGAGAAGGATGCGCTGGAAATCTATGTAGACGAGGACTCCATCATTCTCCGTAAGTATCAGCCCGCCTGCATCTTTTGCGACAATGCACGCGGCGTCATCAATTACAAGGGCAAGAACATCTGCCCCGACTGCATCAAGGCCCTGGCGGAGAAGGCCTAAGGAGCTGAGGGAAGAAAAAAGACCTGTTTTGCTGGACGCAATGCCGGTCTTTTTTTGTATTTTTGTTTCATTTTTTCGCTGATACATAAATTTCCGCCCGCCTCCGAAAGAGACGGGCGGAAATATTTCTTTATTCTTTAATTTAATTGAAATTTTTCCTGCTGCCGCAGAGAGGGCATAGACGCGTCCCCTTAGGCCAAGGCAGTACCAGCGGTCTGGGCATTGGCCGTAGCGATATTGACAATGCTGTTCACCACGGCCTCAGTCCGGGCCATCTCTGTGTACAGGCAGAAGGTCACACCGCCCCAGGTCCACACGGCCACTGTGCCGCCCTCGGCAGTATTGTAGATGGTGATAGCGGCCGTCTCCTCACCGGAGGTGGCCTCCGCTGTCTGGGTGTCGTCCTCCTGGATGCTGTAGGCGTCCGTCAGCGTCGCGCTCGCGTCCGCATCCGCCGTGGCCCGCAGGGTAAACGCGGTGCTGTCCAGGGTAAAGCTCATCTCGGCAATCACGCCGTTGACCAGGTAGTAGGCGGTCTCAGAGGCGCCTTCCGGCTCCGTCAGGGTGACGCCCGCGCTCTCTGTAAAGGTGCTGGGGTCGGTCACAATCTCTGTGCTCTCGTCTGTACCAGTCCCGCCCTCTACGTTCTCAGTGGGTTCCTCGGTCACGGCCTCTGTAGGCTCCTCGCTGGGCTCCTCAGTGGGGGTCTCGGTCTCCGGGGCCTCCGTCGGGGTTTCGGTTTCCACAACTTCTTCCGTAGGCGCCGTTGTCTCCTCGGACCCCGTAGAAGAACAGCCGGCGAACACGCTCAGGCAAAGCGCCGCAACAAACAGAATCGATACAAACTTTTTCATAATCATTTTCTCCTTTCGTCCGATTTGTCGGACACCTCTAAGACGCTGGGGCCCGGGGCGATGTTCCCAGATTTTATGAACGTTTCCTGAACATTCTGTGGCGAGTTTTTGAATCTTTCTGCCGCCGCTTCCCTCCGGCGCATCCCCAGAGCCAGGCAAACCAGGCCGGCCATAATGCACAGCACCGAAATCTCCAAGAGCCAGGCTTCCCGGCCCATGGGCTGCTTCTCCGCGCTGAACACCTGAAAATCCTCCACCAGCAG
>CAZRNK010000017.1:11984-15383 GCA_964601435.1 uncultured Oscillospiraceae bacterium
CCCAGGCCCAGCCGGGCCGGACGCACATCCAGCGCCGGGCCCCGCTCCCCCGGATTTCTGCACGCATACGCTTCTCTCCTCTCTTTTGCCTGCCCCGCATCGGGGCAGAAAACCAGCCCGGGCCCTCTAACCAGAGGGCCCGGGCAAAAAGCACATATCTGGGCAGCTAGTCCGCGTCCGCCGCAGAAATCAGGCCATAGCCGCCGTTCTTCCGGCGATAGACCACGGAAAAGGCATCGTCGTCATCCTGATTCTTAAAGGCAAAAAATGTATGCTCCAGAAGGTTCATCTGCAAAATCGCTTCCTCCGCCGTCATGGGTTTGATGGAAAAGCGCTTGGTGCGGACAATCTGGAACTCTTCGTCCTCATCCTGCCCGCCGGCGGCCTCCGCAATCACTTCCGGCGTCACTTCCCGCTCAAAGGCGCCGTCGCGCAGGCGCTTGGACAGGCGGGTTTTATTCTTGCGGATTTGCCGCTCAATAGCGGCAGTAGCGGAGTCGATGGAGGCGTGCATGTCGCTGGTAAGCTCGCTGACCCGGTAGAACATGCCATTGTTATTGATGGTAACCTCGGCGCGGTAGCGGCCCCGCTCCTCGTTGAACGTGACCGTGGCCTGGCTCTCCAGCCGGAAAAACCGGTCAATCTTCCCGATTTTCTTCTCGGCATAGGCTTTCAGCTCATCGGATACCTGCAGCTTTTTTTCCACGAAGGTGAACTTCATCTTCCTTCACTCCTTCTTACGTTTTAAGGTCCACAGACGGCCGGCCCGGCGGGGAAACCCGCCCATACAGGCCCATGGGCCGTCTTTGGAATCATTATACCATACTACCCAAAAAATAAGAAGAAAAATTTGTGAATTTTATCATAGATTTCTTCTGTGTTCCTGCAAAGCGGTCCGGGCCAGCGGCGTATAGACGCGCCGGCCATCGGACAGGGCGCTGGAGAAGAGCACCATTTCCCGCACCTGCTGCAAAAGCGGCGGCGCCGAAATCTCTCCCGGGGCCAGGTCCAGGCGCAGCCCCCGTCCCAGGGTCAGGTGGGGCGAAAAGTTCCGTTTTTCCAGCACAAAGCCCGCCGCCGTCAGGTTCCGGCGCAGCCGGCGCTCCAGTGCCCGGAGTGGGGCGCTCTCCTCCAGCCCCACCCACCAGGTGTCCCCTGCCCGGCCGGGGAACCGGCCCAGGCCCGCCAGACGCAGGGCAAAGGGCGCCCCGGCTGCGGATGCCATGGCGCCTGCCGCCGCACCCACCTGCTCTGGGGAAATCTCGCCCAGAAAGGCCAGGGTCAGGTGGAGGTTTTCCCGCCGGACCATCCGGCCCGCGCCGGCGCGCTGCCGGAGGACGTCCCGGCAGCGGCACAGGGCATCGCGCACCGCTTCATCCAGGGGCAGGGCAATAAAGGCCCTCATGTCCCGCTCTCCCCGCCGCTCAAATCCACGTCTGTTAAAATCAGACAGCCCGGTAGGGCGGCCTGCAGCCGCTGGATTTGGGTAGCTGTCAGGTTATTGTTGCTGAGATTTAAAAACTGCAGGCTGGTAAGCCCCGTCAGGGCCTCCACATCGGCGATATTGTTCCCCTGCAAATCCAGGTAGGTGAGGCTGGTAAGCCCCGACAGGGCCGAAATATCCGTCAGGCCGCAGTAGCTGGCAGTCAAATCCGTCAGACTGGTGAGGCCCGAGACGGCGCTGAGCGTGGCCAAATTGTAGTTGTAGTCCAGATGGAGCTCCCGGAGAGCGGTGCAGCCCGACAGGGCGCTTGCGTCCGTGAGCTGGTTATACTGGACGCTGAGGGTCCTCAGCTGGGTCAGGCCCGAAAGGCCCCGGAGGCTGGTGAGCCCATTGGAATCCAAGTTCACCGCCGTGAGGCTCGTAAGGCCGCTCAGAGGCGACAAATCCGAGACGGAGTTCCCCGCCAAATTCAGCCGGGTCAGAGAAGTAAATTTCTCCAGGCCGGACAAGTCCGTCACCCCGCTGCTCTCCAGGGAAATTTCCGTGGCGTCCGAAGTGAAGGTCTGCCCGCCCAGCGTGACGGTGTATAGTAGTTCAGAGTGGGTAACGACGCAGTTCGGCAGAGCCTCCTTCAGCGCATCCACCCGGTTCCCGGTCAAATCCCCGTTGTCCTCCAGGCGCAGCTCTGTCAGGCCAGTAAGCTGCGCAATTTTATCCAAATCCGCATCCTCCAGCCCGGTGTTGTTCAGGCCCAGGCGCTGCAGCCCCGTCAGGCCCAGGAGCGGGTCGATGCTGGTCAGGGCATTGCCGCCCAGCCACAGCTCCTGCATCTGGTAGAGGGAGGCCAGGGGGGCAATATTCGTCACCCGGTTATTTTCAATATCCAGGTAGGTAAGGCCCGTCAGGCCGGAGAGGGGCGTCAAATCCGATACTGTGTTATTCCAGAGACACAGCCAGGTCAGCTCTGTCAGCTCCGACAGAGGGCTTAGGTCCGAGATGGCGTTGTCGCGCAAATCCAGCCTCGTCAGATGGGTACACTTCTCCAGCTCCGAGATGTCCGTAATCCCCGCGCCGGAGAGGTCCAGCTCCGTCACATCGGACTGGAAGGTAATGCCCCCCAGGGTGATTTCCACTACTTCCTCCTCCGGCTCTTCGCTGAAAATGCTGCAATCTGGCAGGGCCTCCTGGAGTTCATCCAGCTGGCTGGTGGTGATGGGGATGCCCCGGATGCTGAGGGTCGTCAGTTCCGACAGGCCATAGAGGGGACTAAAGTCCTCAACGGGGTTGTCATCCAGATAGAGCGTCCGCAGGTGCATCAAATTTTCCAGGGGGCGCAAATCAGCAATCTCATTGCCGTCCAGATACAGGGCCGTCAGCTTCGTCAGGCCCTCCAGGGGAGAAATATCCGTCAGCAAATTGTCTGAAAGGGTCAGGCTCTCCAGGTTCTCCAGCTCCGCCAGGGCTTCGATGTCCTCGTCTGTCAGCTCCATATCCGAGAGCATGGCGGAGGTGGCGTCCCGGTCAATGCGGGTCTCCCCCACCAGCACGCTGTCGGCCTCCGCCTCGGCCTCCCGCTTCTCTGCCTTCAGCTCCTCCAGCCGGGTATTGATGGCCTCTGTGCCCAGGGTATAGGAACCCACATACAAAATCTCAATGGCGGCGTCCAAATCCCCCTGCTCATAGTAAATATCCGCCAGCAGCAGGTAGATTTCCTCCGTCTCCTCTTCCTCCAGGGCCCGCTCCGCCCAGGAGATGGCCGCATCATAGTTCTGTTCCTGGAAGGCGGCCAGGGCCTGCTGGTAATATTCGTCATAGCGCCCGCTGCCAGAGCAGGCGCGGAAAATCAATACAAGTATAACCGCCAGGAGCACTACGCCCCCTGCGGCAATAAGGCAAATTTTCTTTTTCTGCGTCATGGTTCCTCTCCCCAAACAAAAAGTCGGATGGAATCTGTC
>CAZRNK010000018.1:0-15299 GCA_964601435.1 uncultured Oscillospiraceae bacterium
TTCCGCAGCCCAAATCTACCACAGTGCTGCCGGCGGGAACAGTGAGCAGGGACAGGACATCCTCGCCATATTGCGGGACAAAGGAAAAGTTTTCCTTATACGTTTGGGCATCCCAGTTGATGTTCATTGCATAGCCTCCCTGATGTGAAGAAAAATGCCGTGGCGATGGATACGAAGTCCGCGACAATATTGTGATTCGAGTATTTTTGTAACACTTGTGCGTGTGAATGAACTCAGAACAAAATTGAAGCCAGCGGAGTGGGTTCAATTTTGAAAGGAGGAGCGACGGAGTGAATGAGAGATGGCGTTTATTCGGCACGAAAAAACGCCGTCGCGAACGATACGAAGTCCGCGACGACGTGGTGCCGGTGACCGGACTCGAACCGGTACGCTGTCGCCAGCGGTGGATTTTGAGTCCACTACGTCTACCAATTCCATCACACCGGCCTGTAGGCCAAAAAGCATTGTTATTATACAATACGCGGCGGTAAATTTCAAGTATAAAATTGAGGCGCTGGTGCGGTATTTTCAATGCGGCACACGAAAGAAAAACCACGGACAGTTTCCCAATCCGTGGCCTTTGCTTTCTATATTGGTTATGCAGTCTGAGACGGGGGCGCGCTCTCGTCTTCCTCCCCGTCGGTCTCGTCGTAGATTTCGCCGACGATTTCTTCCATCAAATCCTCCATGGTGACAATGCCGCTGGTGCCGCCATATTGGTCCAGAACCACAGCCATGTGGACTTTCTTCTCCTGCATGTCCTGGAAGAGCTGGTCTGCCGGGACGCTCTCGGGGACAAAATAGGCCTCCATCATCAAGTCCTGCAGCGGCGTGTTGGCGCCCTTTTGCCGGTCCAACAGGTAAGCCCGGGTGCTGAGGATGCCGATAATTTTGTCAATCTGGCCGTCATAGACCGGCATTCTGGAGTAGCCGGAGGAGACAATCAGCTCCATAATCTCCTCGTCGGTGGCGTCCAGAGGGATGGCATCCACCCGGGTGCGGTGGGTCATGACGTCCTTTGCTGTGATGTTGTTGAAGTGGAAAATGTTGCGAATCATTTCCCGCTCTTTTTCCTCGATATGTCCGGTCTCGGAGCTCTGGTCCACCATCATCAGCAAATCTTCCTCTGTAATCTCCTCGGCCTCCTCCTTGGGGTCGATGCCCAGGAGGCGCAGGACGCCGTTGGTGGATATGGACAGAAACCACACGATGGGGCGCATCAGCGTACTCAGAGCGGAGATAGGCCCTGAGGCCACGCCGGCCACAGCGTCGGCCTTCTTCATGGCGACCCGCTTGGGCACCAGCTCGCCCAGAATCAGGGTGAAATACGTGAGAATCAACGTAATTAAAATAACGACTACGGTGCGAAGCGAAGCGGGGTCCACGCCGAACAGTCCGCCCAGCCACTGGCTGAGAGGGTCGGCGAAGTTCTCGGCGGCGAAGGCGCTGCCCAGAAGGTTGCCAAGGGTGATGCCAATCTGAATCGTGGAGAGAAAGCCATCGGGATTTTCAATCATCCGCAGCATACGCTGGGCTTTCTTCTCTCCCTGTTCCGCCCGGTGACGGATTTTTGTTTCGTTCAGAGAGATGACCGCAATTTCCGCCGAGGCGAAAAAGGCGTTCAGGGCAATCAGAACAACTTGTAACAATAGTGCCGGCCATAAATGGTCCACAGGAAACAATCACAACCTTTTTTCATAAATTTCTATCATCATAGCATACCCAAATTTTAAAAGTCAATGTGCAGAGAAGGGCTATTCGGGCGTTTTTGGTGAAGAATCCGCCACTTTAGCCCCGGCAGGGGCCATTCTCAGGCCCGGACGCGTCCGGGCGGAAGCGTCCGCCGCCGCAAGTAAGCGCTGTGGCCGGCTGCCTGCCTCTGCGCGGTTCCTGGAGCTTGTCAAAAACGCCCCGAACGGGGCGTTTTATACCCAGGGGCCTGCCGCAAGGCGCGGCAGGCCCCTGGGTATAAAACGTGTTTTGCAAAATTCAAAAGGCGCAATCAGCCATTCCGGGAGGGGAGGACAATCTCGGAGGGGCAGCCCTGGACGATGTTGCCTTCCAAATCCTCGCCCCAGAGCATGACCTCGCAGCAGTGCTCGCCCTGGTCATTGACATACTTGCCGGTGACCACAGCGCGGCCGATGCAGGTGTCGCCCTCGGAGCCGTGGCGGTCGCAGTCGCGGCCCTCCATGCCGGGGACCTTGTTGAACTCGTCGGCGCACAGGGGGCCGGTGCGCAGCTCCTTGAAGAAGGGGAAGAAGCGCCAGCTGAACCGGGAGACCCGGCCCTTGGTGCCCACGAAGTTGGTCAGTGTCCGGGCGATGAGCTTGGCGCCGGTGTCATTGTACCAGACGCCCCGGAAGCCGGGGATGTTCCGTCCAGAATAGTGGAGGGCGGTCTCGTCCAGGAACTGGCCGAAGCGGTCCCGGAAGGTCGTGGCCCGCATCTGGGGGTCAAAGAGCTCTTCCCGGGTGTAGATGGACATGTTGCCCATATAGTGCCAATACATCATGTGCATGTAGGTGACAGGGCCGTCGGTGCAGGTGGGGGGCAGCTCGAAGCCAACGTCGATGTCCTCCCAGAAGGGCGTGTCGTCGCCCATCATTTTCTCCTGCTCCCAGATGGAGCGAATCCGCTCATAGTCCTCGTCCGTGGTGACATGGGCAGGGGGGAAGTACTCCGTCCAGGTGGCCATGTGCTCGGAGAAAGTGGGCTTGGGGGCGTCGTTGATAATCTTCCGGTAGCAGTCCCGGACATTGCCCTCGGCGTGAAAGACCTTCTCGCCGTTCTGGTCCAGGGTGTCGCCGGCGCCGCCCATATACCAGATGCGCACTTCGCTGCCAGGGGCGGTCTTGTCGATGAAGCTCAGCTCGGCCTTGCCGGGAATCAGGATGTCGCCGGCATAAATGTTCCGGAAATAGCGGACATCTGTGCCGTCGTTGGTGTAATAAAAGCGCTCGGCTATATTTTTGGGGAAGCCGGGGATGCCCATGGGGAACATGGCCCGGAAGCCGGGGTAGGCGGGCACGCTCTTATGGCCGTGGGCCCGGGCGTATTCGGGGTCGTTGTACAGGGGGTCATAAGGATTCCAGAGCTTGTTATAAGCGATGATTTCCTCTTCCGTGATGGGCTGGGGCTCCTTTCCCGCGAAGGGGGAGGGGGGCGGCGCAATCTCGCCGGAGGCGATTTTCATCCGCTCTTCGACCAAATCCTTCTCCCAGTCCATATACTCACCGGGATAAAAAATTTGATACTGTTCAGTCATTTTATAACCTCCATTCAATCAAAAAATAAAAACGTACGGACAAGAAATATTTCACCAGAACATTTCGGATTTGTCAAGGCATTTTCGTGGAAAATGTACACACGGCTAACAGATTTTTTGATTTTTAGGAGGAAAAAAGACGGCCAGCGCGCCGGGACACCGGCGCGCTGGCAAAAAACAGGAGAAACCTTGAAACAGTTGAAAATCAAGAACTTTTTCAGCGCCCATCCGCTGCGAGGGCGTCCGCCAGGGCGGCAAAGGCGGGGATGTCCAGGGCCTCCCCCCGAATCTGGGGCGGGAGGCCGGCGCGCTCTATGGCGGCGGCAATGGCGGCCTTGTCAAAGCTGCCCAGGCCGTTGGAGAGGGCATTTAAAAGAGTTTTGCGGCGCTGGTTGAAGGCGGCGCGGACAACCCGAAAAAAGAGGACCTCGTCCCGGACCGGGACAGGGGGGGCCGGCCGGGGACGGAGCTGCACCACAGCGCTGGTGACCTTGGGCCGGGGACAAAAGCAGTCCGGAGGTACGTCAAAGAGTATTTCTACCGCTGCGTGCCACTGGGTAAACACGCTAAAGGCGCCGTAGTCCCCGGTACCCGGCCGGGCGCACAGGCGCCGGGCGACCTCCTTTTGAATCATGACGGTGATGGATGTAAATACACCGGCCTCCAGAAAGGCGGTGAGGGCGGGGGTGGTGATGTTATAGGGGAGGTTGGCGCAGACCATGGGCTCCAGGCCAGGAAAGTGCTGCGCCGCCAAGGCGGGGAGGCTCTGCTTCAAAATGTCCCCGAAGAGGAGCTCCACGTTGGAAAAGCCCGACAAGGTCTCTGCCAGTACAGGCTCCAGGGAGCGGTCCAGCTCCACGCACACCACTTTGTCCGCCCGGTCGGCCAGCTCCACCGTGAGGCAGCCCACGCCGGGGCCAACCTCCAGGACACCCCGGCCCGGCCCGGCTCCGGAGGCGCTGGCAATCCGCTCTGGGACCCAGGGGGCGATGAGGAAATTTTGCCCCATGGATTTGGAAAAATGAAAGCCGTGGCGCTCCAGAAGGGCGCGCAGCTCCCGCAGGCTGCACAGGTTCATGGCCGGCCCTCCAGCACGCTGGCGGCGCCGATGGCAGTGGCGCAGTCGGCATAGGGCGGGATGATGAACTCCAGGCCGTAGACCCGCTGAAACTTTTCATACACAGACCGGGCCATGGACAGTTGGGTCAGGGCCCCGGTGAGGATAACAGTGCTGACGCCGTGGCCGCCGCAGGCGATAACCGCCATGGAGCCGGCCACCTGGAGCACCAGGTTGATGAGGCCGGCGGCCCAGTCCCGGTCAGTGGCCGCTGCCGTAGGCTTGGCCAGGTTGGCGGCCACCAGCTCCGGGGGCAGGCTGCTGCCGGCGCCGAAGAGGTCCCCAATGGTGAGGTCTACCCGGTTCAAATCCCCGCCCTGGGTCAGGGCATCCAGCTCGAGGGGGTCCTGGATGCCGAAAAGCCGCCCGGCCAGGCCCATGAGGGTGCCGCCCCCCATGCCGGTGCCCCCCAGATGGGTATACTGGCCGTCCCGGGCCAGGACATAGGCGGTGCCGGTGCCGATACTGACCACAATGGCCTGCTGCCGGCGGGCCAAGCGGGTGCCGCCAATGGCGATTGCGTCCAGCTCGGGGACGCTCTGGATAGCGATGCCCAGGGCGTCGGCGTCGCAGTGCTCTGTGTGCATGCCGGTAAGGGCAATCCGGGAGACAGCCGCAAGGGGGATGCCTGCCCGGTCCAGGGTTTCCCGAATAAGCTGGGAGACCGGCTTGTCGCTGTTGGGCGCATAGTGGGTCAGGCGGGGGGCCTCCCCGCCATCCATGAGGGCCAGCTTGACGGCGGAGCCCCCGGCGTCTACGCCGATGATCATCCTTTCTTCCCGCCTCTCATTTCAGTATTTTTTCAAAGGCCTGGCGCTTGGGGTCATAGCCCGGCTCCACCCGGGCAATGATATTGCCCCGGAACCGGTAGCCATGGGCGCGCAGCAGCCGCTGCATGGCCTTGTTCTTTTTGTGTGTGTCGGTGCGGATGCTGGTATAGCCCAGCGCGCGGGTAATCGCCTCCACCTGCTCCATCAGAATGTGGGACAGCCCGCTGCCCCGGAAGGCAGCTCGGACTGCGTTCCGATGGAGGACGCAGTAGGGGGCACTGCTGTGCCATTTTCCATCCGTAAGGGTGTTGTAATAGTCCTCCTGGATTTCTGACACGGTAAACATGCCCACGACCTGGCCCTGGTACTCCAGGACATAGCCCTCGCCCCGGTCCAAATCCGCCTGGAAGGTGGATTCGTTGGGGTAGCGGCCCTGCCACTGGGGGACCTTCCACTTGCGGAAATAGGCCCGGGCCTCGTCAATAATCTCCAGCATGGCGGGAAAGTCCGCCTCGGTGGTGTGCCGGCAGGTGACAGGCTCGGTGAGCTGTACGCGGGCGGCGTCCCGCTCAATTTCGGCCAGGAAGGCCAAGTCCGTTTTGTCTGTGAAGGTTTGAGCCTTGAATAAATCCGGGCGCTTTTCCCGGGTGCGCAAAAGGCTCTGCTTGCGCCGCCAGCGCGCCACCTCCGCGTGGTTGCCCCCCAGGAGGACAGCAGGCACGCGCCGGCCCTCCCAGACCTCCGGGCGGGTGTATTGGGGATACTCCAGCAGGCCGTCCCAGTGGCTCTCCCCTGTGTAGCAGGCCGCATCGGCCAGCACGCCGGGCACCAGGCGGCAGACCGCGTCGGTTACCACCATGGCGGCCAGCTCCCCGCCGGTGAGCACATAGTCCCCAATGGAAATTTCCTCATCCACGCAGGCTTCAATGAAGCGCTCGTCCACGCCTTCATAGTGGCCGCATACCAGAATCAGATGGTCATAGTCCCGGGCCAGGCGCCGGGCGGTGTCCTGGTTGAAGGTTTCGCCCTGGGGGCTCATATAGATAACGCGGCTGCGCGTTCCGCCGGCGTCGGCGCGGATGGCGTCCAGGCAGGACTTGAGGGGCTGGGCCATGAGTACACAGCCCCAGCCGCCGCCGTAGGGGTAGTCGTCCACCTGGCACTGCCTGTTTTCCGTGTAGTCCCGGATTTGGGTGCAGCGGATGTCCAGGATGCCCTTGGCCGCGGCGCGGCCCAAAATGCTCTCGGAGAGCATGGCGCGCATGGTGTCGGGAAAGAGAGTCATAATATCAATTCGCAAGGGGTTCACCTCGGTTGTTGGCGTTGGGGAAGGGGGGCCGTTACATGCCCTCCAGCAGGCGGACGGTGATGACGCCGGCATCCACATCCGTATGGCGGATAAATTCCTCCACGGCGGGGATGAGCAGCTCGCTGCCGTCAGTGCGGCGCACCACATAGATGTTCTGGACGGGCCGGTCCAGCACCTCCTCCAGGACGCCGACCTCTGCGCCGTCCTCGGTGCGGACGGAGGCGCCCAAAATGTCCTGGATGAAAAAGTCCCCCTCCGGCAGCGTGACGTCCGCCCGGCTGATGGAGATGACCTTATTTTTCAGGCACATGGCGGCATTTACGTCGGTGATGCCCTCCAGGGCGGCAATCAGGAGCCGGCCCTTATAGACGCGGCTGCGCAGGATGCGGTGGGGCTGCCCGTCGATATAAAAGGTTTGAATCTTTTGCAGGAAGTCGGGGCTGTCCGCCCAGGGGAGGAGCTTGACCTCCCCCTGGATGCCGTGGGTGCTGGTGATAATGCCGGCCTCCAAAAAGGGTTTTTTCATAGGAAAAACCTCCAGCTGCGCACTGTGCGCAGGTATTGTCCATACACAAAAAGAGGCCGCTGGTCGCGGCCCTCTCAGCTTCTTTTCGAAAAAGCCCCGATCGGGTTTTTTCGAAAAGCGCTTTGCCGCCGGGCATTTTGAAGGGCACAAAATGCCTCTTTGCTCAAAAAGCCCTAATTTTTCAGGGCTTTTTGACGGCGGCTGATTCAATTCGAGGCGGGCCTTGCCCCCCTCGAGCTCCCCCGCTGCATGCTAAAAAATCCAACGGTATGGAAGTTCTTCGACAGTCCAAGGGCCGCAGATGCGGCCCTTTCTGTTCGACGCTCAGTCGACAATCTCTACGGATACCTTTTTGCCCTTCCGCTGGGCGACGGCCTTCATCAGGATGCGGATTTCCTTGACAATCCGGCCCTGGCGGCCGATGACCTTGCCCATATCGCCGTCGGCCACCCGCACTTCAAATACGGTTTCGCCGTCAGACTCGCGCTCGGTCACAGAGACCTGGTCCGGTTGGTCCACCAGGTTCTGTACAATGTAGGTCAGCAGTTCTTTCATGTGTGTGTCTCCTTAAAGGGCCTCCGCCTTCTTCAGCAAAGCCCGTACGGTATCCGTGGGCTGTGCCCCGTTGGAAATCCAGTATTTTGCCCGCTCGACGTTCACCTGGATGGTCTTGGGCTCGGACAGGGGGTCATAGATGCCGATTTCCTCGATGCAGCGTCCGTCGCGGGGGCTGCGGGAGTCGGCGACCACAATCCGGTAGAAGGGATTCTTCTTGGCGCCCATTCTGCGAAGTCTGATTTTTACCATGTATCGTCACCTCCATTTGCCGGTAAAGTGCTGTATTTATGCAGGGCGGTGGGCCGCCCGTACACACGCTGTTAGAAACCGAAGGGCATCATGCCGCCCCGCTTGCCCAGGCGCTTGCGCTTCTTGCCGCTGCCCATCATCTGGCGGGTCATGGTCTGCATCATCTCAAACTGCTTCAGCAGGCGGTTTACATCCACCACGCTGGTGCCGCTGCCGGCGGCGATGCGCTTCTTCCGGCTGGAGCCGAGAATCTGGGGATTTTCCCGCTCCTGGGGGGTCATGGAATAGATGATGGCTTCGGTTTTGACCAAGGCACTCTCGTCCAGCGTAGCCCCCTTCAGGGCCTTGGCGTCCACGCCGGGGAGCATCCCCGCAATATCCTGGAGGCTGCCCATGGATTTCAGAGAGGCGAGCTGCTCCAAATAGTCGTTTAAGGTGAATTTGTTTGCCTTGAGCCGTTCGGCCATTTCCTGGGCCTTTTTTTCGTCGAAGCTCTGCTCCGCCTTTTCGATTAGGGTGAGTACATCCCCCATGCCCAGAATGCGGTTGGCCATCCGGTCGGGATAGAAGGGCTCAATCTGGTCCAGCTTTTCCCCGGTGCCCGCATATTTGATGGGCTTGCCTGTGACGGCCCGGATGGAGAGGGCGGCGCCGCCCCGGGCATCGCCGTCCAGTTTGGTGAGCATGACGCCGGTGATGTCCAGCGCCGCATCGAAGGCGGTGGCGGCGTTTACAGCGTCCTGGCCAATCATGGCGTCCACCACCAGGAGGATTTCCGCCGGGTCCACGGCGGCCTTAATCCGCCGGAGCTCGTCCATCAGGGCGTCGTCCACGTGGAGCCGGCCGGCGGTGTCCAGAAAGACCAAATCGTTGCCATATTTCTTTGCGTGGGCCACGGCGGCCTCGGCGATGTCCACCGGGTCGGCCTGGCCCATCTGAAAGACAGGGATGTCCAGCTGACGGCCGACGGTCTCCAGCTGCTTGATAGCGGCGGGGCGATAGATGTCGCAGGCGGCCAGAAGGGGGCGCTTTCCCTGCTTGCGCATCAGGGCGGCCAGCTTGGCGCCGTTGGTGGTTTTGCCCGCGCCCTGGAGGCCCACCAGCATCACAACGCTGGGGGACTTGGAGCCGATATTCAGCTTGGTATTTTCGCTGCCCATGAGGGCGCAGAGCTCCTCATTGACAATCTTGATGACCATCTGAGCGGGGGTGAGGCTCTCCAGGACGTCCGCGCCCACGGCGCGCTCGCTGACCCGCTTGACAAAGTCCCGGACGACCTTGTAGCTGACGTCCGCCTCCAGCAGGGCCAGGCGGACCTCCCGCATGGCCTCCTTGATGTCCGCCTCGGAGAGGCGGCCCTTGCCCCGCAGCTTTTTGAATGCGGCGCTGAGTTTTTCCGATAAACTTTCAAAAGCCATGGTAATCCTTTCCGGCGGCGGCGCGGCGGCCGCCCCACAGGGAAAAGCGGCGTTAGGATTGCCGCAGCGCTTCCAGCTTTTCTACAATATCCTGAACCTGGGCCCCGGCGTCCTCCGGAAGGCGTTTCGCCAGGGTGCGGAGCGCAGATTGGATTTCTGCAATGCGTTTGTTCTGCTCCTGAAACCGGCGGATGAGGCCGGTTTTCTCTTCCATCTCCCGCAGGGTGGCCTCCGAGCGGCGGAGGGAGTCCCACACGCTCTGGCGGGAGATGCCCTCGTTCTCCGCAATCTCGGAGAGGGAGAGGTCCTCGTTGTAATAGAGGGCAAAATACCGCCGCTGCTTCTCTGTGAGCAGCTCGCCGTAAAAGTCCAGCAGCATGGTCATGGCAAGGGTTGTCTCTTCCACATGCATCGCCGGCCTTTCTGTCAGGTATTTTTCCTTTACCCCGGCAGTATACACGCAATTTTGGCGGTTGTCAAGTATTTTTCCCATACACATGCCTGAAATCCCGGATGGCGCAGGGATTTTTGGGCGAGGCGGGGACTTTCGTGCCTGCCGGGCGGAAAAACATCTGCATATTTCTCCCATACTTCGGGGAAACTGGGAGGTACGAAAGCTGCCGTAAAAAAGGAGACAAACGCTATGACATACGATGAACGCGGCCTGTATATTGACGATGGGCATTTAGAGGCCTACGGCGAAAACGTCGCCCGCAGCCTCCGCCTGGAGGGGACGGCCTCCGGCAAGGACTGTGTCCGGGCAATTCACAGTGCCCTCCGGCAGATTCAAAGCTGCCAGGAGACCCTGCGCGCGCTATGCCGCCGCCCCGGCGGGGAAGGTGCCCCAGGGGGCGGAATGGCTCCTGGACAACGGCTATCTGGCCCAGCGGGAGGGGCTGGCCGCTGCACTGGACCTGAAAAAAGCGGGGGCGCTCCGGAGTACGGAGGAAGGGCCGCTGCTCCTGTCCCTTGCCCTTGCCCTGGTCCGCTCCGGGCGGGGGGAGGTGACGGCCGCGCGCTGCAGCGCTTTTCTCACCGGCTTTCAGAAGGCGAATGTCCTCTGCCGCCGGGAGCTGAGCCTGTTTACAGCGGGCGTGAAGGCGGCCGCTGTTTTGGAAATCAGCGCCCTGTGCCCAGCCCTGATGGGAGAGGGGACAGGGGCGGAGCTGGGCATGGGGCTGGAAAAGCTCTTTTCCACCCTGCGGCTTTTGTCCAGCCTGGATTTGACGCAGACCCTGGAGCAGGTAGACTATACGGACAGGACCCTCCGTCAGGACCCGGCGGGCATCTATGGGGATATGGACGAGGCCACCCGGGACGCTTACCGCCGGGAGGTTTCCCGCCTGGCCAGGAAATACGGCATGCAGGAATACCGGGTGGCCCAGCGGACGGTGCGCCTGGCCCAGGATGGGAAGGGGGCGAAGCGGCATGTGGGCTATTGGCTCTTTACCGAACCCCTGGGCCGGGAAAAGCGGCAGCGCTCCGGCGGCCTCTATGTGGCGGGCGTGGTGCTGCTGACACTGTTTCTGACCCTGTTGGTGGGGTTTTTGCTGGAGAGCGTCCTGGCGGCGGTGCTGCTGGTCGTACCGGTGTGGGAGCTGGTGAAAAATTTTCTGGACTTTGTACTGCTGCGGATTGTGCCGCCCCGGCATGTGCCCCGGATGGATTTGTCCAGGGGGGTGCCCCGGGCGGGGCGGACCCTCTGCGTCATCAGCGCCCTGCTCACCGGGCCGGAGAGCGGCAAAGCCCTGGCCCGGCGGCTGGAGGAGTACCATCTGGCCAACCGGGAGGCGGGGGAAAACCTCCTCTTTGGCATCCTGGCCGACTTGCCGGAGGCCAAATCGGAGACAGTGCCCGGAGAGGAGGACTGGGTGGCGGCGGCTGCCGCGGCCATTGAGGCGCTGAACGGGCGCTATGACGGCCGGTTTTTCCTGCTGACCAGGCCGCGGCACTACGTGCCCCGGGACAAAAAATACATGGGCTGGGAGCGCAAGCGGGGGGCCATTACCCAGCTGGCCCGGCTGCTGGCGGGGCGGGAGAGCGAGCTCACCTGCGCCGCCGGCCATGCACTGCGCCTGCGGGGGGTGCGCTATATCCTCACCCTGGATGAGGACACCCGGCTCTGCCCCGGTACGGCGGTGGAGCTCATCGGGGCCATGCTCCATCCCCTGAATACCCCCCGCATCGACGAAAAGCTACGCCGGGTGGTCTCGGGCCACGCCATTATGCATCCCCGGATGGGGGTGGAGCTCTCCGCCGCCACCCGGAGCGACTTTACCCGGATTTTTGCCGGCCAGGGGGGCACAGACCCCTATGGCTGCCTGACCGGAGAGCTGTATATGGATTTGTATGAGAATGGCGGCTTTGCCGGGAAGGGCATCCTGGACGTGGGGGCTTACCTGACGTGCATGGAGGGGCGCATCCCGGAGAATGCGGTTTTGAGCCATGACGCCCTGGAGGGGGCCTACCTCCGGGGGGCGTATGTGGGGGACGTGGAGCTGATGGACGGCTTCCCCAGCCGCGCCCTCAGCTATTACCAGCGTCTCCACCGGTGGACCCGGGGGGACTGGCAGAACCTGCCCTGGCTCTTTCGCCGGGGGCGGGATTTGACGGACTTAGACCGGTGGCGGCTCTTCGACAGCCTGCGGCGGAGCCTGGTGGCCCCCTGCACCCTGGCGGCCATGCTGGCGGGATTTTTCCTGCCGGAGGCCCTGGGCTTTGTCGGGGTGGCGGCATTGCTGAGCGCCGTCTCCCAGCTGCTGCTCACCGTGGCGGACACCATGCTCCGCCCGGACGAGGAGCGGAAAATCCGCTATCACTCCACCATCCTCCACGGCGTGGGGGGCGGGCTCATCCAGGCGGTTACCCGGCTGATTCTGCTGCCCTATGAGGCCTGGGTCTGTCTGAGCGCCGCGGTGCTGGCGCTGTGGCGCATGGGGGTCAGCCACCGTGGCCTGCTCTCCTGGCAGACTGCCGAGCAGAGCGAGGGCGCCGGGGGGAGCGGTGCGCTGCACTACTACCGGGTTATGTGGCCCTCTGCCCTGGTGGGAGCGGCGGCCCTGGTGCTGTCCAGGACGATTATTGGGGATGCTGCGGGGCTGATTTGGCTTCTAAGCCCCCTGTACGCCCTGGCCCTCAGCCGGGAGAAGGTGTACCGGACGGCGATCGGCGGCGAGGATGCGGACTACCTGCGCCGGTGCGCCGCGGAAATCTGGCGGTATTTTACCGACTTCTGCAAGCCGGAGTACCACTTCCTGCCCCCGGACAATTTCCAGGCCCAACCGCCGGTGGGGCTGGCGCTACGTACCAGCCCCACCAACATCGGGCTGTGCCTGCTCTCGGCCCTGGCCGCTCTGGATTTGGGGCTGGCCACGGAACAGGAGGCTCTGGGCCTTATTGAAAATCTGCTGAAAACCCTGGAGCGGATGCCCAAGTGGCGCGGGCATCTCTACAACTGGTATGACATCCGCTCCCTCCAGAGCCTGAATCCCCCCTATGTCTCCACTGTGGACAGCGGCAACCTGGCCGGCTGCCTGATTACACTGCGCCAGGGCCTGCTGGAAAAGGGACGGCAGGATTTGGCGGACGCCGCAGGGACCCTGGTGGACGCCATGGAGTTTGCGCCGCTGTATGATTCCAGCCGCCGGCTCTTTTATATCGGCTGGGATTTGTCCGCCGATAAGCCCACCCAGGGGTGGTATGACCTCCTCTCCAGCGAGGCGCGCCTGGCGGGCTATATCGCCATCGCCAAGGGGGACGTGTCCCGGCGCCACTGGCGCCGGCTGGGCCGGGCCCAGGTGCAGAAGGACGGCTTCCGGGGCATGGCCAGCTGGACGGGCACCATGTTTGAGTAGCTGATGCCGGAGCTGATTATGCCCTGTTACCGGGACAGCCTGCTGTATGAGAGCGCCCGCTTCTGCTTGTATGTACAGAAGCACCGGGTGGGCCCCGGCATGCCCTGGGGCATCTCCGAGAGCGCCTTTTTTGCCCTGGACAGCGCCCTGAATTACCGCTACAAGGCCCATGGCTGTGCCACCCTGGCCCTGAAGCGGGGGATGGACGAGGAGCTGGTCATCTCCCCCTACAGCAGCTTCCTGGCCCTGCCTCTGGACCCCGGAGGGGCGCTCAAGAGCCTGCGCCGCCTGGAGGCCCTGGGGGCCCGGGGGCCCTATGGCTTCTGGGAGGCGGTGGACTTCACCCCCAGCCGGTGCGCCGCCGGGCGGGAGGAAATTATCCGCTGCGTCATGAGCCATCACCTGGGCATGAGCCTGATTGCCATTTCCAACTGCCTGCTCTCCGGCAGGCAGCAGAAGCGCTTCATGCGCGATGCGGCCATGGCCGCCTATGCCGGACTCCTGCAGGAAAAGGTGCCCATCGGCGGCGTCCTGCTCCACCGGCGGGAGGCCGACGTGCCGGAGAAGCCCCGCCGGGCCGCCGCGCCGGCGTGGCAGAAGGAGGGGGAGGGGACGGACTTTGAAAAGCCGGCCTGCTGCCACCTCTCCAACGGCGCATACCGCCTGCTGGTTACCGAGAGCGGGCTCAGCCGCGCCTCGGCGGGGGACATCTGTCCTTACCGGCCGCCCCAGTCTCCCTTGGAGGGGCGGCAGGGCATAGCCTTCTCCTTCGAGGGGATGTCCCTGCTGCCGGCGGCGGAGGACCAGGCGCAGCAGCGCACCTGGCGCTTTTCCGGGGAGTGGGTCTTCATTACCACCCGGCGGGCGGGGCTGATAGCCAGTGTGGAGGCCTTTGTGGCGGCCTTTGTGGCGGCGGAGGACAACGGAGAGGGGCGCCTAGTGCGCCTTTCCTGTGGGGAGAATCGTCCCCGGAGGGGGACGCTGTGCATGGCCCTCCAGCCCGTCCTGGCGCCGGAGGCGGACTACTTTGGCCACCCGGCCTTTTCAAAGCTGGGGCTGTACGCCTATTGCCGGGATGGGGCGCTGCTGATTCGCCGCACAGCCCGGGGGAAGCGGGGACAAATCTTCCTTTGCGTGGCCAGCGACGGCGACGCCGCCTTTTCCTGCTCCCGGGATACAGGGCGCTCCGGCGCGCCGGGATCGGCCCTGGGCTGGCTGACAGAGCCCTGCGTCCGGGCAGAAGTGGAAGTGGAGGTGCAGCCCGGCCGGGAGACGGCGGTGCGCTTTGCCCTGTGTCTGGGCGCTTCGGAAGAGGAGGCCTTTGCCGGGGCGCAGCGGATTCTGACGGCGGGCCGCGGGGCAGCGCTGCCGGTCACGGCCGCCGCGCTGCTTGGGCTGGACGCCGCCCAGGTGGAGGCGTCCGGCGAACTCCTCCGGGCGCTGGCCTTTCCCCGGCTGCCCTTTGCCGCCGCCCGGACGGGGCGGGAGGCCCTGTGGGCGCTGGGGATTTCCGGGGACGTCCCCATTGTGCTGGCCCGATATGACACCCGGGAGGAGGCCCCTGCCGCGGAGCGGCTGCTGCGAAGTCACATCTGGCTGCGCACCTGCGGGGCCGTTTTGGATACCGTTTTTCTCACCCAGGACGGCGGGGACTATCACCGCCCCTGTGCCGGGAGCATCCTGGAGATGCTGCGAAAGCTGGACCGGGAGGCCATGCTGGGCGCGCGCGGCGGCGTACACATTGTGGACGGCGCCGACCGGGAGGCAGTGCTCCTGGAGCACGCCAGCGTGTGCGTTTCTCTGGGCGGTACGTCTGCGGCCCCGGTGCGGCAGACGCAGGGCGTCTACCGCCTCCCCGACACAGCGGTGCCGGAGGGGGAGGGCGCGCCGCGGGCGCTGCCGGCGTACAGCTGGACAGCGGCGGGGGCCTTCGTAGCGGAGCTTCCAGGCTCCCTGCCGCCCAGGGCCTGGGGCAATATGCTCACCAACGGGCGCTTTGGCTTCTTTGCCGCCGACTGCGGAAATGGACACATGTGGTATGAAAATGCCCGAGAGGGACAGCTTACCCCCTGGGAGAATGAGCCCGCGAGCACCTGGGGGCCCGAGACGCTGGAGCTGGTGACAGAGGAAGGGCGCGTCTGTGTGTTTGCCGCGCCCGACGGGGCGGACTGCCGCCTGACCTTTGACTTTGGCAGCGCCGTCTGGGAAAAGAAGGGGGCATTCGGCTGTG
>CAZRNK010000019.1:0-15088 GCA_964601435.1 uncultured Oscillospiraceae bacterium
CTCCACCTTAATCTGGGTTGCGATGCCGGCGTGGTCGGTGCCGGGCACCCACAGCGCGGCGTACCCCTGCATCCGCTTATAGCGAATCAGGATGTCCTGGAGGGTGCAATCCATGGCATGGCCCATATGGAGCTGTCCTGTGACGTTGGGCGGGGGCATGACGATGGTAAAGGGCTTCTTTTCGCTGTCACGCTTGGTGGAAAAATAGCCGCCCTTCATCCACATGTCATAAATTTTTTCTTCCACTGCGCTGGGGTCATAAATTTTTGGCAGTTCCTTCATGTGCGTCTCCTCTCTGCCGGGCACAGCCCGTGTCTGCGTTTTCAAAGAAAAAACGCCCTGAACCCCCGCTGGGGGCTCAGGGCGATAAACGTATGCGCGTACCGCGGTACCACCTGAATTTGGACAAAGGCGTCCACACTCTCTGCCCATAACGGCGGGGCCCGCCGCCTCCTACTCTCCTTCAGAGGCGAAGCTCAGGGACGACCTTCCATGCCGGCAGCCGGCGCCTTTCACCATCCCGGCGCCTCTCTTTCAGACTGCGGGGAGCATGTACTCCTTCCCTTCTCAGCTTTTGTTATATGATGCCTTAGTATATGCAAAATTTCGCCCTTTGTCAAGGGTTTGCGCCGGAAATCCCCTCCCCAGCCAGCAGCCGGCGGGGATTTACAACCAGCATCTGCTCAATCTCCGCCGCTGTGAGCCCCCCGGCGCGCAGGGCCGGAAGCACCCGGGTGTGGACAAACGTGTAGTCAACATCCAAATGGAGATAATCCGCGCTTTTTGTTACCGCCCAGCTGTCCCAAAAGGCCAGATATACCGCCCAGTCATGGGACAGGAGGATTTGCCCGCCATAGCCCCGCTCCCACAGAGAGAGAATCACTTTCACAGACGCCTCCAGCGCAGGGGTGTCTCCAAAGCCGCAGTAGGCGAGCCGGTCAATACCGATAAAGCAGCCCGCCTTGCCCAGCGCCTCCAGATAGGCCAAATCGGTCGTGTCCCCGCTGTGGCCCATGATGACCTGGCCGGGCGCCACGCCCACGGAGGCATACAGCGCCAGGATGTCCTCCCCGCTGCGGATGCTGGGGTCGTGGTGGCAGAAGATGGGCAGCTGCAGCTCGGCGGCCACCCGGCCTGTGGCATGGAGCAGCTTGCGCTGCAGGCGCGTCAGGCCTGCGGCGGAGACCCCGGACTTCATGATGCCCGGCAGGCTGTCTGTCCCGGCGATTCCGTGGAGGCACTCCTCCTTCAGGAGCGCATAAATTTCCTCCTCATCCCGCATGGCCAGCCAGGGCTCCTCCTGATAATAGAAACCGCTGGAGGCGATAATCTGCATCCCTGTCTCCCGGGCCACCCGGCGCAGAAGATGAATATCCCGGCCCAGATTAATGGGCGTGCCGTCTACAATGGTCTTTACACCCAGCGCCTGGACCTTTCCTAAAAGTCCCCGGGCCATCTCCGCTACAGTGTCCGCTTCATAGAAGCGACTGCCAAAGTTCATCCGCATGGACCAGTCGGCGCAGGTGATGTGCTCATGGGCGAGGGTCTGCCCCAGGCTGGATGCGTCCACCGGGCCCAAAACCGTGTTAATCTGCTTCATTGCCCCGCCCCCTTACCACATCATGTGCTTGTTTGCCTCCCGGCGCAGCTCGGCACGGAAGTCGGGGTGGGCAATGGCAATCAGCCTGTCCACCCGCTGGCGGATGGAGCAGTCCTTAATCCGGGCAATGCCATACTCCGTGACCACTGTGTCCACAATATTCCGGGAAATGGACACTGCCGCCCCATAGCTCAGGGCCGGCTGGATGCGGGAGATGGTCCCGCCCTTGGCAGTGGAGGCAATGGCGATAATGCCTCGGCCGTTTTTTGCGTGGTAAGCGCCATAGGCAAAGTCGGAGGCCCCTCCGGTGCCGGAATACTGCTGAAATCCCAGCTTTTCCGAGCAGACCTGCCCGGTCAAATCGATTTGCAGGGCCGTATTGACCGAAACCATGTTGTCATTCTTGGCGATGTTAAAGGGGTCATTGACATAGTTGCAGGGCATAATCTCAATCATGGGGTTGTCATTGACGTAGTTATAGAGCTCCTGGCTGCCCCAGCAGAAGGCGGCGATGGTCCGGTTGCGGTAGAAATTCTTCCGGCTGTTGTTCACCACGCCGGCCCACATGAGCTTGCCCATGGCAGTCCCCAGCATCTCCGTATAAATGCCCAAATCGTTTCGGTCCATCAGCTTCTCCGCCACTGCGTCCGGAAGCCCGCCAATCCCCAACTGAATGGTGTCCCCGTCGTGAATCATGGAGGCCACATTTTCCGCAATGGCCTCCTGCTCCGGGGTGGAGGGATAGACAGGCGAGGTGGAAATCTGATAATCCGAGTCGATAAAATAATCCACCTTCTCAATGGGGATGCGCACCGTTCCGGAGGTGTAGGGGATATTCCGGTTTACTTCCAGGATAATCAGGTTGCAGGTGTCCAGCATCTCCAGCTCCGTCTGCTGGCTCAGGGACAGGGCCACATAGCCATACCGGTCCATGGGCGTCACTGCCGCCATAAAGACCGTTGGCGTGCGGTTATTGACCATGACCTGATAAGCGCTGTGGAGGTTATTGGGCACGAAGCTGATGCGCCCCGTATACTGTTTGTCCCGAAGGGGGCCGCCATAGAAAATGCTGTTAATCTTAATCTTGTCCCCCAGGGAGTCCATGTCAATAAAGGGATAGTTCTCCGCGGGAAAGCCCATCCAAACCATCAGGTCCTCGATGCCGTTGTCCACTACTGTGTGCAGCTCCCGCAGCAGGCCAATGGGCTCGTTGCCATAGGAGCCCATGGCAATGGTGTCTCCGCTCCGGAGCTTGCTCAGAGCCTCCTGCCGGGTAATGAATTTTGACTCATACAGTTCCCGTACCCCAGCTTTCATACGCGTTCACTTCCTTTCTGTTTTCTGAAAAAGCAATCTTCTCTATCGAATTTGCCCGTCTCCTTCGATAATATACTTATAGGTGCACAGCTCCTCCAGCCCCATGGGGCCGCGGGCGTGGAGCTTCTGGGTGGAAATGCCCATCTCGCAGCCCAGGCCGAACTCCCCACCGTCCGTAAACCGGGTGGAGGCGTTTACATATACCGCCGCACTGTCCACACCGGTGGTAAAGGCCTTTGCAGCTGCCGCGTCCGCCGTCACGATGGCGTCGCTGTGGCCGGTGGAGTGGGCGGCAATATGGGCCACGGCCTCCTCCAGGGAGTCCACCACCTTCACCGCCAGGATATAATCCAAAAACTCGGTGTCAAAATCCTCCGGTCCGGCACTGGTCCCCGGAATAATCTCCTGGGCCCGGGGGCACAGCCGCAACTCCACCGCCAGCTCTCGCATCTCCACCAGCCGGTGGTGCAGCATCGGCAGGAATTTCGCCGCGACGTCCTGGTGTACCAGGCACACCTCTGCGGCATTGCACACCGAGGGACGGCTGGTTTTGGCGTTTTCCACAATGTCCAGGGCCATATCCAAATCGGCGGCGGCGTCCACATAGATGTGGCAAATGCCGGTCCCTGTCTGGATACAGGGGACTTTGGCGTTCTCAGTACAGGCACGAATCAGCCCGGCGCCGCCCCGGGGAATCAGCAAATCCACAAGCCCCACTGCCTGCATCAGCGCCGTAGCACTCTCCCGGCTGGTGTCCTCCACCAGGGAAACCAGCGCCTCCGGCAGGCCCACGGCCCGGAGCCCCTGTCCCATGGCCGCCACAATGGCCGCGGCGCTCCGGTGGGCCTCCTTGCCGCAGCGCAGGACACAGGCAGAACCCGCCTTCAGCGCCAGGGCGGCGGCGTCCGATGTCACATTGGGCCGGGATTCATAGATGATGGCGATGACGCCCATGGGCACAGCCACCTTTTGAATGATGAGCCCGTTGGGGCGCTCGGTGCGCCGGAGCACCCGACCCACCGGGTCGGGCAGCGCCGCCACCTCCCGAATCCCCTGGGCCATGCTGGCCACACGCTCCCGGCTCAGGGCCAGGCGGTCCAGCATCACCTCCGAGATGGTCCCCCGGGCATCGGCCATGTCCTGGGCGTTGGCCGCCAGGATGGCGTCGCAGCCGTCTAACAGGGCATCCGCCATGGCCAGGAGGGCCGCATTCTTCTTTTCGCTGTCTGCCGCGGTGAGGGCCAGCCTGGCCGCCCGGGCTTCGCGGAGAATTGTCTCAGTTGACATACAAACACCTCGCTTTTTCAGAAATATGCCTATATCTTATTCAACAAATGCTTTCAAGCTCTGTTCTGCCGGCGGAGGAAGCGGGTCCCCTCCGGCTCGCCCTCCACAATGGCATAGAGCTTTTCCGGCATGGCGCCGTTGGCGATGACCATGTCGCAGCCGGCCTCCGTTACCAGCTTCGCCGCCCGCAGCTTCGTCGCCATGCCGCCGGTGCCCAGCGCGCTGCCCTTACCGCCGGCCAGCGCCTCGATTTCCGGCGTAATCTCTTTGACACAGGGAATCAGCGCCGCGTCCGGGCAGGTGCGCGGGTCCGCCGTATACAGCCCCTGAATGTCCGAGAGCAGCACCAGAAGCTGGGCATGGACGCTGCAGGCCACAATCGCGGCCAGGGTATCATTTTCTCCAATGGTGGTGTGGACGCCGATTTCCTCGGTGGAGACGGCGTCGTTTTCGTTGATAATGGGCAGCGCCCCCAGCTCCAGCAGCCGCTGGATGGTGTTCTCCACATTGGTCGCGCGCTGGGGGTCGTGTACATCGTCCCCCGACAACAACACCTGGGCCACCACATGGTCATACTCCGAAAAGAGCTTGTCATAGGTGTACATCAGCTCACACTGGCCCACTGCGGCGGCAGCCTGCTTGGTGGGCATATCCTCCGGCCGCCCGGGGAGGTTCAGCTTCCCCACACCCATGCCGATGGCGCCCGAGGACACCAGCACCAGCTCGTGCCCGGCGTTTTTCAAATCCGAAAGGACCTTGACCAGCTTCTCCACATGGCGGATATTCAGCCGCCCTGTGGGATGCGCCAGCGTGGAGGTCCCCACCTTCACTACAATACGCACTGTCTATTTTCCCCCCAGCGCCCGTGTTTTCGTATAGGCAGCCCGGACCGCCTCTGCCGCAGCGGCGCGGAAGCCGCCCCGCTCCAGGGCCAAAACCCCCTCGATGGTGCTGCCGCCCTGGCTGCACACTGCGTCCTTCAGGGCGCCGGGGTGTGCCCCGCTCTCCAGCACCAGCCGGGCAGCCCCAGCCAGGGTCTGGGCCGCATACTCCAGGGCCTGTCCCCTGGGCAGGCCGCAGGAGACGCCGCCGTCGGCCAGCGCCTCTATGAACAAATACGCAAAGGCGGGACCGCAGCCGGACACGGCGCTGCCCGCGTCCATCAGGCTCTCCGCCAGCTCCGCCGTCCGGCCCGCGCCGGAGAGGGCAAAGCACAGCCGCTCCAATTCAGCGCGCTCCAGGCCCGTCGGCGTATAGAGCACCATCCCCTCCCCGATAGAGGAAGGGGTATTGGGCATAATGCGCAGTACAGGGTAATCCCCTCCGGCGAGGGTGCGAATTGCCGCAATCTCTATACCGGCTGCCATGCTCACCAGCACAAAGCGGTCGCTTCGGCCCGCCAGCACAGGGCCAATTTCCCCCAGAAGGTCCCCCAGCATCTGGGGCTTGACCCCCAGGAAAATGTATTTGGACTGCCCGGCAACTTTTCGATTATCGCCGACAGCACACCCCAGCTCCGCGGCCAGTGCGACAGCCCGCTCCGGCGTACGGTTGCTGAGCAGGACTTCTGATGGAGAAACCTGCCTGCATACCGCCCGGGCCAGGGCGCCGCCCATATTGCCGCAGCCAATAAAACCAAATTCCATACTGAACTTCCCTGCTTTCCAAAAGTGTCCGGCCGCCCCCGTCTCCGGGGCGCGCAGTTTTCCGCTATTACATGCATTATAGCATGCACCCGGTAAAGCTGTCCATAGGAAAGGCTGCGCTAGCGCACCACATAGATTTGCCCGCTCCCCCAGGCCGCCAGGGTGGGCAGCATCCCGGCGTCAATTCGCTCCCCGCTCACCACACAGGGCACCGCCGGCGGGCAAATCACCGCAGGCACAGCACAGACGCGCCCGGCAGCCTGTAAAACCGGCACTGCCTCCCAAGGGGCCAGCATAGCCGCCCGAATCGAGAGCACCCGCTCCGGCCGCTCCATGGTAAACAGCACCCTCTCCCGGGGCGGGCGGAGCGGCAGGGCACACAGTGTCTCCTCCAGAAGTGTCAAATCTTCCTGGGCGTTTTCCGGCGTAATCATACACACAGCCGCATTTGCATCCGCATATTCGCAGACCGCTCCGGCCGCTTCCAACGCCCCGGCAATTTCCAGCCCATCATAACCCCGGTCACAGCCCTCCACCGTCAGGCGCAGAGGGTCGCTCTCCGGGACATGCCAGTGGGCTGCGCGCAGCGCAGTGCGCAGCGCCGCCAAGCCGGCGGTACATGCCGCCAGGCGTTGAGGATAGCCCTCTGAGAGATAGGCATTGCACAAATCCAGCGACTGTAATATCAAGTAGGACGGACTGGAGGAGCCAAAGAGGGCCATAGCCTCCCGGGCCTGCGGCCCAATGCGGGCTGCAGCCTCCTTTGACAGATGCAGGTAGGCCCCGCCGGTGAGCACCGGCAGGGTCTTGTGGGCGCTGTCACAGCTCATCGCCGCCCCCAAATCCACCGGATGCCGGGACGGCGCAAGAAACTTCAAATAGGCCCCGTGGGCATTGTCCACCAGCAGCGGCGTACGGAATTTCCGGCAGACTGCCGCCAGGGCGGCGATGTCCTGGCAGTTTCCCAGGTAGTCTGGCGATGTTATGTAAACTGCCGCCGGACATATTTCCAGGTCGGCCAAAGCTGTCTCTAAGCTGTCCGGGGCCACATGGCAGGTGCAGGGGGACTGCTCCGCCGTCTCCGGCCAGAGCCAATGCACGTCCGCATCCAGGAGCGCGCAGGCGTGAAGAAATGCCTTGTGGACATTCCGCGCCGCCACAATCACCGGGGCGCGCCCCGCCGCCCTGGCGTCCAACAGGGCCAGATACAGCATGGCCTTGATGCACTGGGAAGAGCCCTCTGTGCCATAGAGGGTGGCGCCGAAGCCAAAGAGAGATGCGGCATACGCTTCGCTCTCCGCAATAATTCCATCCGGGGCATAGAGATTATCTGCGCCGGGGATTTCCGTAATATCCCGCCCTTCGCAGCCCAGGGGGCCTTGTCCCTTGTGTCCCGGCATATGCAGCCGGGCACCGCGGCGCTGCTGATAGCGGGAGACAAAGTCATATATCGGCGTCGGGCAGCGCACTTACAGCCCCTCCTCCTGTTCGGCGATGCGCAGCATAATGGCGCACTCCATCCGCTTTTTGAAGAGTTCACAGCCATAGGCATAGACGCCCCGGATGTCTCCTGTGGCGTGATAGGCGTTGGCTGCACAGCCGCCGGAGCAGTAGAGCTGGGCCCAGCACTGGGCACACTCCGGCCGGCTGTAGGCGTTGCAGCCCTGAAAGGCATCCCGCAGGGCTGTATTTGTCACCCCATCCCAGAGATTGCCCATGCTGTAGCGTGTATCCCCCACAAACTGGTGGCAGGGATAGAGCTCGCCCCAGGGCGTAACCGCCAGATATTCTGTCCCGCTGCCGCAGCCAGAAATCCGCTTGTAGATACAGGGGCCGTTCTCCAAATCCAGCATGTAGTGATAAAAGGTGATGGGCCGCCCCTCCCGCTTACGCTGCAGCATCTCCACCGCCAGCTTCTCATACTGCGCAAAAAGCACCGGCAGGTCTTCTTCCCGCAGGGCATAGGGGTCATCCGGCGCACAGACCACCGGCTCCATGCTCAGCTCCGTAAACCCCAAATCCGCCATATGGAGAATATCCTCTGTAAAGTCCAGGTTGTCCCGGGTATAGGTGCCCCGGATGTAATAGCTTTTGTCCCCCCGGGCCGCCGCAAAGCGCTGGAACTTGGGCACGATTGTGTCATAGCTGCCCCGGCCGGCGTAGTCCTTCCGCAGCCGGTCGTGGGTCTCCTTGCGCCCGTCCAGGCTCATGACCACATTGTGCATCTCCCGATTGGAAAACGCAATCACCTCGTCGTCCACCAGCATACCGTTGGTCGTCAGGGTAAAGCGGAAGTTCTTCCCCGCCTCTTTCTCCCGGGCGCGGGCATAGGCCACCGTGTCCTTCACTGTCTCCCAGTTCAGGAGAGGCTCGCCGCCAAAAAAGTCCACCTCCAGATTCACCCGGCTCCCTGAATTTTCAATCAGGAAGTAGATGGCCCGATGGGCCACCTCCGGAGACATAATCGCCCGCTCCCCCTGGTATTTCCCCTGGCTGGCAAAACAGTAGGCGCAGTTTAAGTTGCAGGTGTGGGCCACATGGAGGCACAGGGCCTTCAAAACCGTGGGCCGCTTTGCAACGTCCGCCGCTACGCCGGAGAAGGCGTCCTCACTGTAGAGCTTTCCCGCATCAATGAGGGCGCGTACATCGGCAATGCAGGCAGTAACCTCCTCCGCTGTCACGTCGGGCCGGTCCCCGTAGCGCGCCAGGATTTCCTGCGTCAGAGCCGGTTCATCCAGCTCCGGATACAGCTGGATAATATCATAGGCCACATCGTCCACCGTGTGGATAGAGCCGCTGCAGGTATCCAGGACAATATTGTAGCCATTGAGTTTGTATTGATGTACCATTTTCCCATTCTCCCCGTGAAAAAAGGACTCTCGCATGTAGCCATGCGCAAGTCCCTTTTCCCGCAATCAATTTTTGTGCGCAGCCGGTTTACTGCCGGTTCTTATTCTCGCACTGCTGATTTGCAACGCCGCAGGAAGTCTTGCAGGCAGACTGGCAGGAAGTCTGGCACTCGCCGCAGCCGCCATACTGTGCGGACTTCTGAAGATCCCGGGTCGCAATCGTTTTGATTCTCTGCATATTACATTCCCTCCAAACCGATTTCTGCAGGCGCAGAAATTTCATGCCTATTATACTCCATACAAGGGGAAGAATCAAGCCTCTTTCGCCGGATTTCTTCCCAGAGACCGGGGCCGCAAAAAGCGGGGCGGCATTAAAATGCCGCCCCGCTTGAAAACGACAGGTATTTTCTTACTCCTCGTCGCCCTCCACATCATCGGGGATGATGCCGGTGGCCTCGCCGGTAGCAGAAATCTCATAAACCAGGGCATCCGCCTCAGGCTCCCGGGTATAGCGCTCAGGGGCGCTCCGCTCTTCCCGCTGCTCCCGCTCCCGGGCCGGCGCCGGCTTGGGCTCAGACAGGGCACGGATACTCAGGGATACTTTCTGCTTGTCATAGTCGATGTTGGTAATCTTGGCATCTACCATCTCGTCTACAGTCAGAACTTCTTCCGGCTTGCCAATCCGGCGGTTGGCAATCTGGGAGATGTGAATCAGGCCGTCCACACCGGGGACAATTTCTGCAAAGGCGCCGAAGGGCATGAGCTTGACAATACGCACATTGGCCACGCTGCCCACTTCATAGGCGTCGGTAAACTTCTTCCAGGGGTTCTCATCGGGGTCTTTGTAACCTAGGGAGATTTTCCGGTTCTCCTTGTCAAAGCCGATGACATAGACATTCACCTTGTCGCCAACCTTCAGCACATCAGAGGGCTGGCGAATCCGGCCCCAGCTCAGCTCAGAGACATGGACCATGCCGTCAATGCCGCCGATGTCGATGAAGGCGCCATAGCTGGTCATGGACTTGACAACGCCGTCATAGCGCTTGCCGACTTCGATTTCATTCCAAATCTTCTCAGCCCGCTCTTTCCGCTCCTTGTTCAGGACAGCACGAATCGAGCCCACTACACGCCGGCGGCTGCGGTTGACCTCAGTGATTTTCAGCCGCACCTTCTGGTGGACCAAATCCGTCAGGGGCTGGCCCTTGGGCACGCCGGTCTGGGAAGCGGGCACAAAGACGCGGATACCATTCACGGAGACAACAATGCCGCCCTTGTTCTCCTCGGTGACAGTGCCTTCCAGAATGGTGCCGGCCTCCTGGGCGGCAGAAATGTCCTCCCAGTGGCGCACAGCGTCCAGCCGCTTCTTAGAGAGCATAACGGTGCCCTCCATATCATTGACACGGACCACCACTGCCTCAATTTTGTCGCCGGGCTTTACAACCTCTGCCACGTCCACGGAGGGGTCATCCGTGAACTCCGACAGGGGTATGTAGCCGGAATGCTTCGTACCCAAATCAACACTCACTTCTGTCGGCGTAACAGCAGCCACAATCCCGCTGACAGTCTCTCCGTTATATATTGTCTTGATGGAATCCTCAAGCAGTTCGTCAAAGGTCTTTTCCGCCTCGGGCTTTTCGGGCTCCACCTCGGCCTCAGCCGCAGGCGCTGCCTCTGCCTCGGGCGCAGGCTCTGCCTCCTGGACGGGAGCCTCCTCCGCAGCGACAACCTCCGGCTCGGCGGGGGTCTCCTCCTGGACAGGAGCTTCCTCCACGGCTGCTGCCTCCTCCTCTACAGCGGCTTGTGTTACCTCCTCCGCAGGGACGGCCTCTTCAGCAACAGGCTCCATGCCGGCTTCTTCAATCTTGATCTCGTCGCTCATCTTCTGTATTACCTCCTTTATAATCCACGCAGGCGTGGATGCACCTGCGGTGATACCAACGGTATCCACCCCGTCCAGCGATGCAAGATCAAGCTCCAGAACACTTTCAATGAACTGCACCTCTCCACAGGCCTCCCGGCAGAGCTCCGCCAAATGCCGGCTGTTGGCGCTGTGTTTCCCGCCAATGACCACCATAGCGCCGCATTTTTTGGAGAGCCGTTTGGCCTCTTCTTGTCTCACGAACGTAGCACCACATATTGTATCAAAAAACTCAGTGTTTGTACACAATTTTTTTATTAATTTTTTGGAAACTTCTTTATTTTCTTGTGTCTGCGTGGTCTGAAATACCACACTCAAGGGTTTTTGGCAATTTTCTGGGGATTCCGACAGCCATTTTTCAAAGGCCTCCGGCCCATCAAATACCATAGATTGGCTGCACCAGCCCTGAATTGCCTGTACCTCCGGATGGACGGCCGAGCCAATAATCACCGGCAGGCGGCCCCGCTGCTCCGCATCCACCACCAACGCATGAATTTTGGCCACCCGTGGGCAGGTGGCGTCCACAATCTCCGCCCCCCGGTTCTGGAGCGCCGTGTATGCAGGCCGGCCAACTCCATGGGAGCGGATTACAACCCGGGCGCCCTGGGGCACATCTTCCGGAACATGCGCCGTATGCAGCCCCTTTTTCTCCAGGTCAGCAACCACATCCGTATTGTGAATCAGCTCACCCAGGCACCAGCACGCCCCCTGCTTCAGGGCCGCCTCCGTCATCTCCACAGCGCGGCGCACTCCGAAGCAGAAGCCTGCGCTCTCCGCCACCAGCACCTGCTTCATGCCTGGGCACCCCGCAGGGCATAAATCCGGCCCATCAGCTCATCGGAGGCAGTCTCCGCCTCCTCATGGCTCTTGGTACGCGCCACAAAAAAGGCCTCGCCAATATGGACATCCACAGCATGGAACAGCCGCTTCTTCCGGGAGAGATAGACTGGCACAATGGGTACATTCAGGCGGGAGGCCAACCTCGTCGCTCCGGTTTTGGCCGCAATGGCGTCGTCATCGGACACCCGCGTCCCCTCTGGGAACATCATGACTTTTTCCCCATTTTTCAGGTATTTCATGGCAGCCCGTATGGCATTGATGTCTGAAGCACTGCTCCGGTCAACAAAGAAAATGCCCGCTTTCTCCAGCAGCCAGCCTATAAAAAAAATAGAGCGCAGCTCAATTTTCGCCATAAAATGGAGCTGATTTTTCTTCCCTACGGCATAGGCCAGCAAAATGGGGTCCACGGCGCTGGAGTGGTTGGCGCAGACCACCGCCGCCCCCTCCGGAATCCGCTCTAGGCCCTCCACCCGCAGCGGAAAAAGCAGCCGGAAAAGCGGCCACAGCAGGTAGTAGAGAAAGGCATAAACTCCCTTCATAGATGCAATCGCTCCTTTATAACGCCGCAGAGAAGCTCCGCACTCTGGGCCAATGTGTTGCCGGAGGTGTCCAGCACCACCGCATCCTCCGCAGCCCGCAGCGGGGCCGCTGCCCGGCTGCTGTCATTTTCATCCCGGCGCTCGATTTCCGAGAGGACTTCCGCAAAGGTACTGGTATCCCCCCGGGCGTGCAGCTCCTCCAGCCGCCGCTGGGCCCGGTCCCGGCTGCTGGCAGTGAGAAAAATTTTCAAGTCCGCATCCGGCAGCACCACAGTGCCGATGTCCCGGCCGTCCATAATCACGTTTTTCCGGCGGGCAAACTCCCGCTGCATGTCCAGCAGGAAGGCGCGCACTGCCGGCAGGGCGGAGACATCGGAGGCATAGCGGGAACTTTTGGGCGTCCGGATTTCCTCCGACACGTCCTCCCCGCCTAAATACATCCGCTGCTTTCCACTGCTGTCATAGCGCAAATCAATCTCCAGCTCCGGCAGCAGGGCTTCAATCCCCGCCGCATCCCGGGCGTCCAAACCCGCCCGCTGCACTGCCAGGCCCACAGTCCGGTAAATGGCGCCGGTGTCCACATATAAAAAGCCAAAGCGCTCCGCAGCCAGCCGGGCCAGGGTACTTTTCCCCGCACCGGAGGGTCCGTCTATGGCAATGGAGATTGGTTTTTCCCGCATGCAATGTTCCTCCCGGACCCGGAACCGCCGCCCCGGGCCAAGTATTTTTATTGGGCCGCATCTGCGCCGCAGGCATTGCCCGCAGCATAGCCGGTGGCCCAGGCAATCTGCAAATTAAAGCCGCCTGTATAGGCGTCCACGTCCAGGATTTCCCCGGCAAAGTATAATCCGGGCACCAGCTTTGATTCCATGGTGCGGGGGTTGACCTCCCCCACGGCTACGCCCCCCCTTGTAACAATTGCCTCTGCAATGGGGCGGGGGCCGGATACCGCAATGGGAAAGGTCTGGAACAGCTCTACCAGGCGGCGGCGCTGTTCTCTGGTCACAGCATTTACCTTGGTGTCCGGCGCAATCCCGGACAGGCGCACCAAAATGGGGATCATGGCTTTCGGCGCCAGGTCCCCCAGGGCATTGTGGAAATCCCGGTTTTGATATTTGGAAAAGTCCCGGAGCAAGCGGGCATCCAGCTTCTGGGCGTCCAGTCCGGGCTTTAAATCCAGGGAAAGGGAATAGCGCTCCCGGCCAAAATCGCGCATATGGGCACTGGCCGAGAGGACCAGCGGGCCGGACACTCCAAAATGGGTAAAGAGCATCTCTCCCAGCTCGCTGTAAATACACTTACCCCTACCGTCAAAGGCAGAGAGGCGCACATTGCGCAGAGATAACCCCTGCATTTCCCCGCAGAAGCTGTCCGGAGAGACAAGGGGCACCAGAGAGGGCGCCGGTGGAAGAATGGTATGGCCCGCTTCTGTTGCAAAGCGATACCCATCCCCCGTGGAGCCGGTGGCAGGATAGGAGAGCCCGCCGGTGGCCAGGATTGCCCCCATACAGGGGAGCAGGCCGTCCCGGGTTTCCACCCCGGCGACGCGCCCATCCTGAAAATGCAGCCTCGTGGCCGCTGTGCGCAGGCGCACCACCCCGGCGGCATCCAGCTGCCGGGCCAGGGCCCCGGCAATATCCCCCGCCTTATCGGACACCGGAAAAACCCGGTTGCCCCGCTCCACCTTCAGGGGCACGCCAGCCTCTTCAAAAAATTCCATGGCGGCACTGGGCGGGAATGCATAGAGAACGCTGCGGAGAAATTTGCTGTTTCCAGGCACATTGCGCAGAAAGGTGGGCACATCGCACTGGTTGGTCAGGTTGCAGCGGCCCTTCCCGGTAATCCGCAGCTTCCGGCCCAAATCCCGGTTGGGCTCCAGCAGCGTCACACGCCGCCCCCGGCGTCCCGCCTGAATGGCAGCCATCATGCCTGCGGCGCCGCCGCCGACCACCACAATGTGCCGGTCCGCATCAATACTCCCGGTTTTCATAGACCTCGTAGTCCTTCCAGATGCTCTCCAGGCGCTGGAAGGTATCCGAAAGAGCGTCCTGGGTACGCATCCCTACGGAGACAATCAGGGCATTGATGAGGCTCATCGGCGCAACCAGGGAATCCAGGAAGGAAACCATATCACTCTTTGCGAACAATGCAATGTCTGCCAAATCTACAAAAGGTGAATTATTCCCGTCTGTAATCCCAATTACCGTAGCCCCCGTGGACTTGGCAAAGCGCATGGCTTTCACGGTCCGGCTGGAGTAGCGGGGATAACTGATGCCGATAAATACGTCCCCCTTGCTGATGCGAAAGACCTGCTCGTAGACCTCGCTGACAGAAGTGTCATGAATCAGGCGGACATTGTCCAGCAGCAGGTTCAGATAAAAGCCCATAAAGCTCGCCAGGGCTGTGGAAGAGCGCATGCCCACAATGTAGACCGTTTTCGCCTTTAAAATGGCCTCCACTGCCGCGTCAAAGCTGGCCTGGTCCACCTCCTCCAGCGTCGTCTCCAGCTTTTCCATATCGGCCCGCAGCACAGAGCGGAGCACGTCCGAGCCGTCAATCAGGTTCTTCGCAACTTCAATGCGCTGGACAGAAGTGAGCCGGTTGCGAATCATCTCCTGGAGCGCCTTGCGCATACCGGGATAGCCATCATAGCCCAGCTCGGCGGCAAAGCGCACCACTGTGGACTCGCTGACTCCCACAGTTTTACCCAAACGGCCGGCGGTCATAAAGGCCGCCTTATCATAATTTTCCGCAATATATTTGGCTATCCGCCGCTGTCCCTTGGAAAAACCGGCATTTTCCTTTGTAATAACTGTCAGAATGTCTTTTTCCATGTTTTCTATACCCCTGTAAAAACCCCGGTGTGAAATATACGAATATCCTTAATCATACTACATTTTCACAAAAAATCAAGGGCGAATTGCAGTGTCCGGTTAATAAACTTGCACTTTCTCCTGAAAAAGCTGGGTATCAGCCCTTTTTGTTCAAATTTTGCAAGTATTCCACCTCGTCCGGCGTCAGATAGCGCCACTTGCCCGGAGGCAGCTCCCCCAGGCGCAGTTCCCCCTGGGCCACCCGCTCCAGGCGGAGAA
>CAZRNK010000020.1:0-1335 GCA_964601435.1 uncultured Oscillospiraceae bacterium
GCTTTGTGGTGGTGCAGACCGGCGAGGTCATGACGATGCCGGGCCTGCCGAAGGTGCCCGCCGCAGAGCAGATTGATATCGACGATAATGGCGTGATTACAGGGCTCTTTTAGATTTAGGTATAGAAACAGGGCACAGCCGATTGATTTGGCTGTGCCCTGTTTGCGATTTTTGGATTTACTGCACGTCCGATGCGGAGGCGGGGGCGGTGGCGGGGACCAGGTTGGAGTTGGAGGCTGGGTCCACGGTATAGCTGGGCGCGGCGTCCTCTTCTTCAGTGGTATCCGCCGGAGCCTCGGTGGCGGGCGCCTGCGTGGGCGTCTCAGTGGGTGCGACGGTTACCGTCACGGTGGGCGACGGGCTGCTCTCGGCGTCGTCCCCGCTGCAGCCGGCCAGCAGGGCCGTGAGCAGCATGGCGGTGAGCACCAGCAGGGCTGTGGTTTTTGCGGAAATTCTGCGTGTTTTTTTGCTCATGTACAGTTACCTCGCTGTTTTTGGTTTATTTTTTCGGCTGGAAGGGGCTTTCCCTCCCGCCGGAGCTGATAAAGGTTCAAGTGGGGGACGCGTCTGGGCCAGACCCCAGAAAATCCAGAGCAGGGGGGCAGTCAGACACAGGCCCAGCCCGAAAAAGCTCTGCACCCAATATGCTGCCAGGCCGCAGCCCAGCACCGGCAGGAGCCGGGGGACGTCCTTGCGCCGGAGCCAGGGAATTAATGTGAGCACAAGGGCGGCCAGGTAGGCGGCCAGTCCCAGTGCGCCCTCATTTACCAGAATCCCCAGATATTCATTATGGGCGTTGTCCACGAAGGTGGACATGGTCTGTCCCGTCTCCGGTACATAGCGGCTGAATTCAATATCCAGCCGCAGGGCCAGGGTGTCCGGCCCGCCGCCCAGGAGGGGATGCTCCGGGATGAGGGCGAGGGTTTCCCGCCAGATTTGCAGGCGGCTGGAGCCAAAGCTGTCCTGCCAGTTGCCGTGGAGCACTTCGTGGAGTTCATAGAGCGTGCCGCTGGGAAAGGGATAGAAGTAGACGAGCGCCAGTGCGGCCAGTACAGCGGCGCCGGAGAGGGCCCAGAGGAAGCGGCCAAGGGGGCGCGCCCCCGGGGCGAAGCCTGTTCTTTTCATCACCATCGCCAGAACAGCAAAAATGGCGGCGCCCGCCAGCGCAGCCCAGGCGGAAGGAGAGAAGGCAAAGGAGAGGGTGCAGGTTCCGTCTCCCAGCCGCTGCCCCTGAAAAGCCAGCGCCAGGGCGGCAGCGGCACACAGGGCGCATCCTGTTATCAAGGCCCGATGGAGCTGACTGGGGGTGCGGATTAGGACGGGCACGCCCAGAAG
>CAZRNK010000020.1:1435-15036 GCA_964601435.1 uncultured Oscillospiraceae bacterium
TCCAGCCCCAGAAGCTGCAAAAGAGCCACGGCGCAGCACACAGTGGTTGCAATACCGAAAAAATACAGGTGCCGCCGCCGGGGGCGGCCAAAGGCGGAGATGCCCAGAAAAACGGCACAGTAGAGCAGGAGGGTAAGGAGCCCTTCATATCGCCCGGCGCCCAGAAGCACTGCCGTACCATAGTCCGAACAGACAGCAGAGAGGCAGCAGACGGCGGCGAAAGCCAGCACCGCCCACTGCACCGGCCGGAGGGTACGGATGGAGGGGCGCCCTCCCGCCCCCAGGGCAAAGATGCCGGAGATAAGAAGGCAGAGAAGCCAGAGCACTGTGGCGGAGAGGAAAAAATAAAATTTGGAGACCGTGATGGCGCTGTATCCCTGAAAGCCGGTGAACACCGGAAACAGGAGCAGCATCACGGCTATGTAGCATTCTGTGAAAAACGCGGCGTTTGGAAATCCCTTTCGCCGGGTTTGGGCCAACTTGGCCACACGGGAACCCTCCTCTCCCGGAAAAAAGTACCTACAATATACCATAAACCGCCTTTGGTGTAAAGGGAATTGGGTCGCATTGCCCCGAGGGTGGAAATGTGGTACAATAAAAAATATACAAAAAAGCTGCCTTGGGGCAGGAGGTAAATTTTTATGTATTTTGATACCCATGCGCATTATGATGAGGAGGCCTTTGACTCGGACCGGGCGGAGGTACTCACCGCGATGCCTGCGGCAGGGGTTTCCCTCATTTTGAATCCGGGCTGCGACGGCCCGACATCCCAAATGGCAGTGGAGCTGAGCCGGCAATATCCCTTTGTCTATGCCGCTGTAGGCTGGCACCCCCATGAGGCGTCGGCGTTTACACAGGAGAGCGAGGCGCAGCTGCGCGCCTGGGCCCAGGAGGACAAAGTGAAGGCCATTGGAGAGATTGGCCTGGATTTCCACTATGACTTTTCTCCCCGGGAGACCCAGCAGGCTGTGTTCCGCCGCCAGCTGGAGCTGGCCAGGGAACTGAATTTACCGGTGATTGTCCACGACCGGGAGGCCCATGCCCCCTGCCTGGAGGCGGTGCGTGCCTTCCCGGAGGTGCGGGGGGTGTTCCACTGCTACTCCGGCTCTGCCGAGATGGCCCAGGAGCTGCTGAATCTGGGGTGGTACCTCAGCTTTACCGGGGCGATTACCTTCAAAAACGCCCGGCGGGCCCTGGAGGCCATTGCCGTATGCCCGATGGAGCGGTTGATGCTGGAGACAGACAGTCCCTACTTGGCGCCGGTGCCCAACCGGGGGACGCGCAACGACTCCCGGAACCTGCCCTATATCGCCCAGGTGGTGGCGGAAGTAAAGGGGCTTTCCGTGGAGGAAGTTGCGGCCATTACGATGGAAAACGGCAAGCGCTTTTTCTCCATTGCGCTGTGAGGCCGGCTGCGCGTGGCGCGCAAGCATGAATTGGAAGGATTGTATGGGATGAAGCGGCTGGCAATTGGAATCCTGGCCCATGTGGACGCGGGAAAAACGACGCTGAGCGAGGCTCTGCTCTACCGGGCGGGCGTGCTGCGCAGGCTGGGGCGGGTGGACCACCGGGACGCCTTCCTGGACACTGATGCCCTGGAGCGTGCCCGGGGCATCACCATCTTCTCCAAGCAGGCGCTGCTGCAGCTGCCGGAGGCACAGTTTGCCCTGCTGGATACCCCGGGGCATGTAGATTTCTCCGCAGAGGCGGAGCGTACCCTGCAGGTGCTGGACTATGCCATTTTGGTTATCAGCGGCACAGACGGCATACAGAGCCACACAGAGACCCTGTGGCGGCTGCTGGAGCACTATCGCGTGCCGGTATTGCTCTTTGTCAACAAGATGGATTTGGCAGGGGCGGACCGGCGCGTGCGCATGCAGGAGCTGCGCCGGCGATTCGGCGCGGGCTGTATCGACTTGTCTGATGTAGCCGCCAGGGAGGATCTGGCCCTGTGCAGCGAGGATTTACTGGAGACGATTGCAGCGGGGGAGGAACCGGCAGACGCGCAGTTGGCGGAGGCCATCGCCAGCCGGGCCCTCTTCCCCTGCTTTTTCGGCTCGGCCCTGAAGCTGGAGGGCGTAGACGCCCTTCTGGGCGCCCTGGAGCGGCTGACGAAGCCCCTGCCTGCTGTGGACAGCTTTGGGGCGCGGATTTTCAAAGTGACCCGCGCCGACGATGGGGCCCGTCTGACCTGGCTGAAAGTGACGGGGGGCGAGTTGAAGGTGAAGGCTGCGCTCACCTCCAGAGACGACGCCCGCCGCACCTGGCGCGGGAAAGCAGACCAGCTCCGGCTCTACCATGGGGAGAAGTTTACCCTGCTGTCCAGCGCGCCGCCAGGGACAGTCTGTGCCGTGACAGGGCTTGCAGACACGTATCCGGGGGAGGGGCTGGGCTTCGAGCCGGACGCCGCGGCCTCTGTGCTGGAGCCGGTTCTGGGCTACCGGGTGCTGCTGCCGGCGGGCTGCGATGCGCCCACGGCCCTGCGCCAGTTCCGGGAAATCGAGCAGGAGGAGCCAATGCTCCACGTGGTCTGGGATGCCCATCTGGGGGAAATCCACCTGCAGTTGATGGGGGAGGTGCAGCTGGAAATCCTCCAGAGCCTGCTGGAGCGCCGCTTTGGCTTGAAAGTGTCCTTCGACGAGGGGGGCATTTTGTATAAGGAAACGATTCGCGCGCAGGTGGAGGGCGTCGGCCATTATGAGCCCCTGCGCCACTATGCAGAGGTGCATCTGCTCCTGGAGCCGGGGGCGCCCGGCAGTGGGATTGAAATTGCCACAGCCTGCCCGGCGGATGACCTGGCGCCCAACTGGCAGCGGCTGATTCTCAGCCATCTGGCGGAAAGAACGCACCTGGGAACCCTGACGGGCGCGCCGCTGACAGATGTGAAGATTACCCTGGCGGCCGGGCGCGCCCACCCCAAGCACACAGAAGGGGGCGACTTCCGCCAGGCTACCTATCGCGCTGTGCGCCAGGGGCTGCGTACCGCCCAGGCCATGGGGGCGTGTGTGCTGCTGGAGCCCTGGTATGATTTTACGCTGTATCTGCCCCAGGAGGCAGTGGGCCGGGCCCTGGGGGACATGTCCCGGCTGCACGCAGAGTTCTCCCCGCCGGAGACAGTGGGGGGAGAGGCAGTGCTCAAAGGGCGGGCGCCTGTGGCGACGCTGCAGGGGTATGCCCAGGAGATGGCCGGCTATACCCGGGGCCAGGGGCGGCTGGTATGCATCCCCGCCGGCTATGCTCCCTGCCACGATGCCCAGGCAGTCCTGGACGCAGTGGGGTATGACGCAGACGCGGACACGGAAAACACAGCGGACTCCATTTTCTGCAGCCACGGCGCCGGGACGCTGGTGAAATGGGACGAAGTGCCTGCATATATGCACCTGCCCAGTGTTCTGGCCCGGGAGGCGCGCCTGGAGCGGAGCGCTGGGGAGGAGCCTGCCGCCCGGGCGGCCAGGGCAGATGCCTACCGGCGGACGCTGGCTGCGGATAAGGAGCTTATGGCCATCTTTGAGCGCACCTATGGCCCCTTACGCCGGGATGCTGTCCAGGCCATGCAGCCGGTAAAGAAAAGCCACGCAGCCGCACCGGCCCCGGCCCGCCGGGCAAAAGCCGCCCCGGAGGGCCCGGAGTACGTATTGGTGGACGGCTATAACGTCATATTCGCCTGGGAGGAGCTGCACGACTTGGCCGACAGCTATTTGGAGACTGCCCGGCGGCGGCTCATGGACCGGCTGTGTAACTACGCCGGCTACCGGCGCTGTACCCTGATTCTGGTTTTTGACGCCTACAAGGTCAAGGGCGGGGAGCGCTCGGTTGAGCCCTATCACAACATCCATGTGGTCTATACCAAGGAGGCGGAAACCGCCGATATGTACATCGAAAGGGCCACCCACGAAATTGCCCGGCACCACCGCACCCGGGTCGTCACCTCCGACACCACGGAGCAGCTGATTATCCTGGGCAACGGGGCGCTGCGCGTGTCCTCCGAGGCGTTTCAGGCGGAGGTCCAGGATGTGGAGGCGGAAATCCGGGCGCTGCTCACCGGCCGTTGAGAAGCGCTGTCTGGAAACCCGGAGCAAAAAGTTATATCAAAAATGATATACCTTTTTTCAATTATATATTAGACAGTCTGCACAGAGTTTGATACAATACTGCCAGGACATTTCCACAATTTCTCTATCACGATACGGAGGATGGCCCGGCAGGACCGGCCGTCCGGGGATTTTGAAAAAAGGAGGCAACGCTATGGCAGTGGAATTCACAACAGCGCAGCTGGCAGACCGATGGTATGACCGCCGGGACATCGCAAACCTGGCGGGAAAGTATGTCACCAGCCTGCTGCTGAAGCGGGAGGGACAGATTTTTGACGCCTTCTGGTCGGCTAGGGAGGACGTCACGTTGGGCTTCTCCGATGGATACTATGTGGGCCCGGAAGCGGTGCGTAGCTATTATGACGCCGCCGCGGCGGCCACCGCGCAGAAATCTGCCTTTCTTCGGACGCTGTTCCCGGAGCAGCTGGGCGGACTGTCCGATGAGGCGCTGTTTGGCGTGGGACAGCTCCAGGCCCTGCCCATCACCACACCCGTCATTGAAATCGCAGCCGACGGGGCAACGGCCAAGGGAATTTGGCATGTCCAGGGCTCGGATAACGACGTCACCCCCGCCGGGTCACTCTCATACTGGTCCCTGGGCTTTTTGTGCATAGACTTCATCCGGGAGGGGGACGACTGGAAGCTCTGGCACGTTCTCTACGCCGAGGATATCCGCAGCCCCATGGGCGAGAACTGGGTCTGCCCGGAGGCGCATCCCACTCTGCCCGCCTTTGCCTCTCTGGCAAATCTCCCCCGGGCGCCCTACACGGTGGCGCGCACCGTCCACCCCCGGTACAGCCCGGAGCGGCCCTTTACGCCGCCGCCGCCCCTGCCGGAGCCCTATGCCACTTTTGCCGACACCTTCAGCTACGGCATTTGAGAGAGGAGTGTGAGACCGTTTATGGCTTTTCAGATGCGGAAATTTTCTGATGATGAGACCATTCGCCGGGTCTGGGACACGGAGAACATCAAAAATCTAATTGGCCGCTTTACCTATTACGAGGCCGCAAACCGCCGGGCCGAGGCGCTGGAGAAGCTCTGGGTCGCCCAGCCGGAAAACCAGGCCACCGCCTCCTTCGGCCGGAACTGGGGTTTTTATACGGGCATGGATGCCATCCGGGAGTATTATGTAAACCGCTGTCGCTTCGGCGCCGACGGCACCGCCACCATGCATCCCTTCTCCACCAAGCTGCTGTGCCTGGCTGAGGACGGGAAAACTGCCCAGGGCCTGTGGATGGGCATTGGCTATGATACCGCCCCCAACAGCGCGGGCAAGCTCAGCGGCATGTGGGTCAATGAGCGCATGGCCATCGACTTCATCAAGGAGGGCAGCGACTGGAAGATTTGGCATGTCTTTATCGGGACCAACTTCACGGAAAACGCCGGCGGGAACTATGCCAAGCAGCCGCTGAACACGGAAATCCGGCAGTACCGGGACGGCAATCCCGCCTGGTACATGGTGGGCAAGGAGAACATAAGCTGCGAGGTGGCCAAATTCGACCAAATTCAGGATTATCCGGAGCGGGAGGCCTTCGGCACGCCGACCCATCCCTGCCAGGCCTATACGGCGCTGTATAATGACCAGATTTGGTTCCCCCACCTACCGGTGGACTACCGGACCTTTGATGAGACTGTGGGCTATGATTATGCGGGCTTCCTCTCCGTGGCCCGCCCCAGCGAAGGGAGCGTGCTGTAAATGAAACGCAATCTCACCACTGCCCAGAAGATTCACAATGCGGCGGCCTGCCAGGAGGTGGAGAACCTCCACGCCCGCCACTGCTACATGCATTGCGGCGGCCGGAACATTGAGGAAATCGATACCTATTGGATTCACAGCGACCAGGCCAGCTGGGGGCATGCCTTCGGCAAGTGGACCAGCTGGACCGGCGTCAAATTTGGCTGGGGCGGTTCTCTGGAGCGCCAGGGCACATCGGAGTTCCTCCGGCTCACCCAGGTCTGGCCCCAGGTTGCCGGCCTGGACCCCCGCCCGCTGGCAGAGGCGGCCATGCACACCCTGGCCACGGATATCATTGAAATTGCCGACGATGGCATGACCGCCCGGGCCTACTTCTACACCCCTGGTACGATTTATTCCACCCTCAACCTGAACAAGGAGCGGGAGGGCGCCTGGATGTGGGAGCGCTACGGCATCGAGTACATTTACGATGACGGCGTCTGGAAGTTTCTGACCATTCAGGTCTGCCCGGACATTATGGCGCCGCTGGACTGTGCCAATCCGGCGGCCATGAGCTATGACATGCTCCAAAAGGGAATCTCCATGCCGCCCATTGGCTCAGACGACAGCGAGATTCCCGGCGGCGGCGGGCCCAAGGCCCCGGTGCTGGACGAGCCGGAGCCGGTCCACAGCGACTATAAGCTGACGCAGACGGTCCAGAACCCCGTCCCCTGGCCGGAGCCCTATGAGACTTATAACCCCAAGCGCTCCTACCGCTACCGGGTCAAGGACTGGGCGTAGAGGCTTTGTTTTTCGTAAAAGTAAGTATCCCCGTTTCTTCAGAGGAAGAAACGGGGATACTTTTATGAGAATCTAATCGAAATACTGCGGTACATAAAAACTGCTGGGCAGCACTGTGGAAAGCTCAGTCAGAATGGTGTTCATACCGCTGAGGCGGTAGGGCGTCTCTGCGCTGTGGAAGCGGCTGGATGCCTCCAGTGTGGCGGGGAGCATAATCTGAATCCGTGTACCCCGGCCCTCTTTGCTCTCAATGAGCATGACGCCCCGGTGAAGCTCCACAATCCCCCGGGCGACGCACAGCCCCAGCCCGACCCCTTTGTCCGGGTGTGCTGCAAGGGCAGAAAAGCTTTTTTCATCAAAACTGGAGAAAATATGCTGCATAATACTGGGGGGGATGCCGCTTCCGCTGTCCTCCAGTGTAAGGATGAGCCGATTGCTGCGCTTTTTCAAGGCAATGCGCAGCGTGCCCCCCTGGGGCATGCTGTGCAGGCTGTTGGAGATTAAGTTCAGCAGCATCTGCTCAAATTTTTCCCTGTCTACACTCATGGGGAGGCGGCCTTCCGGATACTCCTGCCGGATTTCAATCCCAAGCTGTCCGGCGGCCGGCGACAGACTGTCCATAAGTTGCGAGCACAGGGTAATGAGGTCCGTGAGTTTCGGCGAAAATGGTGCATCTCCGCTGGCCAGCGCACTGGCGGTGGTCAAATTCCGGCTGGTGCGCAGCAGGGTATAGTAACTGTGGTAGAGGACGGAAGCATAGGTCTGGGCTTTTTCGTCTCCCTGTAAGTCCATCCGGTTTGTCAGCTGGTCCATAGACAGGCGCAGTGTGCCTATAGAGGAATTTAAGGCGTAGCCCACGCTGGCGGCCAGGGCAGAGAGGTTGTTGTCATTCGGCTGCGCAGGGGAGCAGGTCAGCAGCAGCAAATCCTCCGCCTGTACACCGGAGAGAAAAAGGCTGGTGCCTTCCACTTCCAGAGATGCAGTGAACTGAGGGGATTCCCCATTTATGATATAGTCAGGCAGGAGTGCGCTGGCGTCTGTACCTGTAAGCTCCCGGCCGAACAGGGCCGCCGCGGCGGGATTGGCGAAGGAAATTGTGCCATTCCGAATGCCCAGAACGCCATCCCGGCTCAGGGCAAAGAGGGCCGCCAATTTATTTTCCAAGTTTTCGTGCATATATGGCCTCCTGGCCGGCAAGGCCGGCAGTATAGAAAACGCTAATAGTAGCGTGTGCAGTTTCTCCCCTCTCAATATACCAAATCTTCCCCCGAAGAACAAGTGAAAAGTCGAAGAATGGGGAACAATGCAGAAGCCTGTCTGTTTCATACCTTTGGATTCCCGGGAATTTTTATCCCGTTTTAACCTGTACGGACGTTATGGAATGTTTGAAATGATTGTTCGTTATTTGCACAAAAAAATGATATTTGTGCGTAAAACGGACGAATTGGTGCGATATTCGGTGGAAAATCCCCCCATTTTTCAGTTGTCAGGACAGGCGCAAAGGTATACAATTTCTCACAGGGCAGCTGCAAGACTGCCGGAAATTTCGTCAAAAAACTTACATAGTGGAGGATTTGGTCAGGGATGAGCATCAAAGCTGCAATCAACGGGTTTGGCCGCATTGGCCGCCTGGCTTTCCGCGCGGGCGCGGATCGGGAGGACATTGAATTCGTTGCCCTGAATGCCCCGGACAAAACGCCGGAGCAGTTGGCATACCTGCTGAAATATGATTCCGTTCACGGGCGTTTTCATGGGGATGTGGCCTATGACGACACGCATTTGATTATCAACGGGAAAAAGACCCGGGTCCTGGACAGCCGGGACCCTGCCGCCCTGGACTGGGGGAAATATGGAGCGGACTATGTTTTGGAGTGTACAGGAAAATTCCTGGAGCGAAAGACGGCCGGAGCGCACCTGCGCAACGGCGCCAAAGTGGTGATTCTCTCCGGACCTTCCAAGGATGAGACGCCCATGTTTGTCATGGGGGTGAACCACGAGTCCTATACCCCGGACCTGGATATGGTCTCTAATGCCTCCTGTACTACCAACTGCCTGGCCCCTATGGCCAAGATTATCCACGAGCATTTCGGCATTGAAGAGGGGCTGATGACCACAGTGCATGCGGTGACCGCCTCGGAGGCCGCAGTAGACGGGTTTAATAAGAAAAACTGGCGGCTGGGCCGGACGGCTTTTGACAACATCATTCCCACCTCCACAGGGGCCGCCAAGGCGGTGGGGGAAGTTATCCCCGCACTGAAGGGGCGGCTGACGGGAACCTCCCTCCGGGTGCCGGTACCGGATGTGTCCGTGGTGGATTTGACAGTGCGGCTGATCAAGCAGGCCAGCTACGGGGAAATCTGCCAGGTCATGCTGGAGGCCTCCCAGGGAGCCTATAAGGGGATTGTAGGGTTTGTAGATGAGCATGTGGTATCCACAGATTTCAAGACCGACGACCGCACCTGTATTTTTGACGCAAAAGCCGGCGTCGCCCTGACAGATAATTTTGTCAAACTCATTGCTTGGTATGATAACGAGTGGGGCTATTCCAACAAAATGCTGGATTTAATGACCCATATTCACAGCGTGCGGGCGCGGGCCTGATGCAATTTGGTATCAAAAACTGGCTATACTTGGGACGAGGGTTATTCAACCTCGTCCCTGTTTTTTTCCGTAAGCGTGCGGGTGCGCACTTGAGGCTGCTTCAGTGTATGCCGGGGCGCTGTTAAAGGCCACAAATGCACTGCCGGTGTAGAGAAATACAGGGGGTGCTTGCATTTTCCTGCGCTGTGGTGTAAACTACCAACATTGTATAGACTTTTACCTTTCCTGCATATAGATTAGATACTACAGGTTTCTGATTAGGAGGCTTTCCCTTGTCGAATACAAAAAACCAAAATTACCTCCAGGGCGCGGCTGTCTTAGCGGTCAGCGTGGTCATTATCAAAATCCTGGGCGCTATTTATAAAATTCCCCTTTACAATATTCTGGGCACCAGCGGTACCACGGATTTCAACGTGGCCTATAACATTTATAATGTGCTGCTGACCCTCTCCACAGCGGGGCTTCCGGTAGCCCTTTCCCGAATGATTTCGGAGGCCAATACCCTGGACCGGCCCATGCAGGTGCGGCGTACCTTCCATGTGGCGCTGGCCACTTTCCTGGTGCTGGGCAGCATCGGCACGCTGATTATGTTCCTTTTCCCGGTGGAGCTGGCCGCGGCCATGAGCGAGGTGGAGGCGGCCCAGAGCATTCGGGCTTTGAGCCCTGCGGTGGTGCTGGTGTGCCTGATGTCCGCCTATCGGGGGTATGCCCAGGGGCACGAGAATATGACGCCCACGGCGGTCTCTCAGGTTATCGAAGTCCTGGTCAAGGTGGTCTTTGGCCTGATTCTGGCCTGGATTCTGGCCAGCGCGGGCAAGAGCGCGCCCATTGTCTCCGCCGGGGCCATCGCCGGGGTGGGTGTGGGTTCCCTCTTTGCACTGATATATACCTGGCGCTGTAAGGGGAAAATTGATAGGCAAAAGACTTATCCCAGGAAAAATCTGGACAATCCGGAGTCCTGGGGAAAAACCCTGAAGAAGCTGCTGCGGATTGGCATCCCCATTGCCCTGGGCTCCTCGGTCCTGAGCCTGATGACCCTGATTGACACAAAGCTGACCCTTTACCAGCTCCAGGGCGCGGCGGGCTTTGGCTTCAATGAATCCAAGGAGCTGTTTGGGGAATACTCCTATGCCATGACCCTTTTCAATCTGCCCTCCAACGTTGTCACCACTCTCACCATCAGTGTGGTGCCGGCTATTGCGGCCAAGGTGGCCATGCGGGACAACGGCGGGGCCAAGCGGATTGCGGAGTCCTCCCTCCGGATTGCGACGCTGCTGACGCTGCCCATGGGCGTGGGGCTCTCGGTGCTGGCATCTCCGGTGATGAACGTCCTCTATTGGGGGCAGGTGACGGAGACGGGGACAGCCATGCTCACCATTATGGGCATCGCCTCCTATTTTGTATGTATGTCCCTGATGACCACTGCAATTTTGCAGGCCAATGGCAATGAGCAGCTCCCCATGATTTCCATGGTAGCGGGGGCTGTTGTGAAAATTGGCGTCAACTGGGTGCTGGTGGGCAACCCGGACATCAATATTATGGGCTCGCCCATTGGGACCCTCTGCTGCTATATCGTGATGTGCCTGCTGAATGTGTTCTTCATCCAGCGGAAGGTGGCCGGGAAGATTAACCTGGGCAAAATCCTCATCCGCCCGGCAGTGAGCGCCGCTGTGATGGGCGCTGCGGCCTGGGCAGTCTATGGCCTGGCCAGCCGGCTTCTGGGCGGCGGCGAGGCGCTGGGCCGGATACCGATGGCAGTAGCTATGGTGGCGGCAATTGGCGTGGCTGTGATTGTCTATCTGGTGCTGATTATTGTTCTGCGGGCCATTACCGCAGAGGACATGCGTCTGATTCCCAAGGGCGAAAAACTGGCGAAGTTGCTGAAAATCAAGTAAATTCAACGGTTTCCCGAAAAAATATCTTGATAAAGAGTGAAAAGTATGATAAATTTTGAATACAAAGAGACCTATGATGTCAATGATTTCAGAGAGATTATCGCGCTGCTCCGCGGCGAGGGGGGCTGCCCCTGGGACAGAGAGCAGACCCACGAGAGTATCCGGCGCAATCTCCTGGAAGAGAGTTATGAGCTCTGCGAGGCAATCGACCAGGCGGATACAGCGCATATGCGTGAGGAGCTGGGCGATGTCCTGATGCAGGTCATTTTTCATGCCCGTATTGAGGAAGAGGCCGGTCATTTTGATTTAAACGATGTGGCCGACGCCGCCTGTAAGAAGCTGATTTACCGCCACCCCCATGTATTTGGCGCTGTGGAAGTCTCCGGCTCGGAGGAGGTCCTCTCCAATTGGGATGAACTCAAGCGCAAGGAGAAGGCGCAGAGCACCACCGGGAAGGCGATGGACGATGTGGCCCGGAGCCTGCCGGCGCTCTGGCGGGCGGAAAAAATTCAGAAAAAGGCGAGGAAGGTTGGCTTTGACTGGCCGGACATCCAGGGGGCCATGGAGAAGATTCAGGAGGAGACCCGGGAGCTGCAGCAGGGCATTGATGCCGGGGACGGGGAGAACATAAAAGAAGAGATTGGCGACCTCCTGTTCTCGGTGGTCAACACGGCCCGCTTTGCCGGCGTGGACGCAGAGGAGGCGCTCCATGCCGCCTGCGAGAAGTTCATCCGCCGCTTCCGCTTTATGGAGGAAGCCGCCGCGGGCCGCGGCGTGGAGCTGGAGGGCCTTTCCCTGGAGGAGATGGAGGCGCTCTACCAGCAGGCCAGAAAGGATTTGGAGGGCAAGACGCCCGAAACGCATATGTAAAGAATTTTGCAGGGGAATACCCGCAAATTTCTATAGAAACAGCGGCTTTGTGCCGTAAATTTTAGGAGGTTTACCAATGAACAAGGCAGAACTGATTGCGGCGGTTGCGGAGAAGGCCGGCCTGTCCAAGAAGGACAGCGAGAAGGCTGTGAACGCTACCTTCGAGACCATTACCGCTACTCTGCAGGAGGGGGATAAGGTCCAGCTGGTTGGATTTGGCGTATATGATGTGAAGACCCGTGGCGAGCGCATCGGCCGCAACCCAAAGACCAAAGAGGAGATTACCATTCCCGCTTCCCGCGTTCCCGTGTTCAAGGCGGGCAAGGCGCTGAAGGACGCTGTTGCGGAATAAGTACAGACCCTGCACAGATGTGCTATACGGCGCGGCGATAAGCCGCGCCGTTGCACGTATTCTACTTTGAAAGGGGGCATACCATGCGGCTGGACAAGTATCTGAAAGTGTCCCGGCTGATTAAGCGGCGCACCGTCGCCAACGAGGCCTGCGACGCCGGACGGGTTTCCGTCAATGGGCGGACGGTCAAGGCCTCCTATGATGTGAAGGAGGGGGACATCCTGGAGCTGGCCCTGGGCCAGCGGACAGTCCGGGTGGAGGTCCTCTCGGTCAGTGAGCACGCTACCAAAGCCGATGCTCCGGCCATGTACCGGGAACTGGTATAAAAACTATATATAGTGGAGAGAACCTGCGCTGCGGCATGCCGCGGCGCAGGTTTTTGTGGTTTTGGGATTGCGCTTTATCATAAAAAAACTTCCTTGTCAAGAGGTAAATTTTGGGGAGGACAGCATGAAAAACGCAGAAATAATTGTATTATGTAAACTGCTGAATGCATAAAACCAGCGAAAAAAAGAAGAGGAGAAATGTTCAAAACTCTGTTGAAAGTGTGCAAAACCTTGAAAACTGGGCGTTTATTTACCCGGGTCAAACAGGAGGAATATTCAAATGCTTTTGCATAAACCATAATCGCTGCAAACAGCCGGAAAGTCCATGTTGCAAATAATGAAAAAATCAAATTCCCTCTTGACAGCCTGCTGAAAGCTGCACAGCTTTTGAGCCAAGCTGTATATTTGTCCGCTTTTCCCCATAAGCTAGCAGTGAGAACCTGAATTTGGAGGCGTTGCAGATATGAAACGAGTCGCGGCAATGATGCTTTTGCTTGCAATGCTGCTGTCTGTGCCAGCCCTGGCAGTGGAAACCCTGCCGGAGGAGGCCATTACGGTGGAGGCACCCTCAGCGGTGCTGATGGAAAAGGAGACGGGCGCCCTGCTCTATGCCAAGGATGCCTATACCCATCGGGCCCCGGCCAGTGTGACCAAGGTAATGACCATGCTCCTGGTTGTTGAGGAGGTGGAGTCGGGCCGTTTGGGACTCAGCGACACCGTGACGGCCTCTGCCAACGCCGCCGCTATGGGCGGCAGCCAGATTTGGCTGGAAGAGGGAGAGCAGATGTCTGTAGAGGAGATGCTCAAATGTGTGGCTGTGGCCAGCGCCAATGACTGTGCTGTGGCCCTGGCGGAGCATATTGCCGGCAGCGAGGAGGCCTTTGTCGCCAGGATGAACGCCCGTGTAGCGGAGCTGGGCCTCTCCGACACACATTTTACCAACTGCACCGGCCTCTTTGACGATGCAGACCACTATACCTGTGCCTATGA
>CAZRNK010000021.1:0-14834 GCA_964601435.1 uncultured Oscillospiraceae bacterium
CCATAACGCGGGGCGGTTCCTGCGTTTCTTTTTTCAGCGAAAGAAACGAAAGCGACACTTTTCTTGCTCCAGCAAGAAAAGTACCCAAAAGAAAATTTTCCCCTTGCGAGGGGACGAGGGGTGATACTTTTCTTTCTCCAGCGAAAGAAAAGTGCCGCCCTCCCCTCAGCCTGGGGGCAAAACAGGAAGCACCTGCGCACAAAAAAGCGGCGCAATTTATCCATTTAAATAAATAGTAAATTAGGCTTTCCTTTTCCGTACTTTTGTGCTATCCTAAGGATATCTTTAGACTTTTTGCGGCAAGTGCCGCAGCTATGGGAGGCAACACGCACATGTCTGACTTCATAAGCGCCCTCCCCGGTGCCATATCCCAGGGACTTATCTGGGGCATTATGGCCATCGGGGTGTACATCACCTACAAAATCCTGGACATCGCCGATTTGACGGTGGACGGCTCCTTCTGCACCGGCGGCGCCGTATTTGTCGTTTTATTTACCAGCGGCGTAAATCTGTGGCTGGCCCTGCTTGCGGCCTTTGCCGCCGGACTTCTGACCGGCATGATTACCGGCCTGCTCCACACCCTCTGCGGGATTCCCGCCATTCTCTCGGGCATCCTCACCCAGCTGGGGCTGTGGTCAATCAACCTGGCGATTATGGACATGAAGGCCAATGTGTCCATTAACGTCATTGACCAGTCTGTCCTGGACAGCCTGCTGGTGTCCCTGCGTTTTGTACAGGATGTGGCAAAGGGCACCCGTCCCTTCTGGCAGCATCCCATCTTCACCGTGTGTATTGCCACCATTCTCATCATCGCCATCCTCTACTGGTTTTTCGGCACAGAGCGGGGCGCCTCGATTCGTGCCACCGGGGCCAACGGGGCTATGGCCCGGGCCCAGGGCATCAACACCAACTTTAACAAGGTGCTGGGCCTCATGCTCTCCAATGGCCTTGTAGCCCTCTCCGGCGCCCTTCTGAGCCAGTATCAGAGCTTTGCAGACATCAATATGGGCCGTGGCGCCATCGTCATCGGTCTGGCCGCCGTCATTATCGGCGAGGTGCTGCTCTCCCGGGTGTTCCACAACTTTGCCCTGAAGCTCCTGGCTGTGTCCATCGGCGCCATCCTCTACTACATCGTCATTCAGGTGGTCCTCTCCCTGGGCCTCAACTCCAACTACTTAAAGCTCCTGAGCGCCATCGTTGTCGCCCTGTTTTTGTCTGTCCCCTTCTGGAAAACCAAGTTTATGGGTACGGCCTTCGGCCAGCGTTATCTGAGCCGGAAGGCCCTGAAAAAAGCCGAAAACGGGAAAGGGGGTGTCCAGGGTGCTTGATGTCGTCAATATCTATAAAACCTTCAATGCAGGTACGGCCAACGCAAAGACCGCCCTGGACGGGCTGTCCCTCCACCTGGACGAGGGCGAGTTTGTCACGGTCATCGGCGGCAACGGGGCCGGCAAATCCACCCTGCTCAACGCCGTGGCCGGCGTCTGGAACGTGGATGCCGGGCAGATTCTCATCGACGGGGAGGACGTAACCCGCCTGCCGGAGCACAAGCGGGCCCGTTACCTGGGCCGGGTGTTCCAGGACCCCATGACCGGCACTGCTACCTCCATGCAGATTGAAGAAAATCTGGCCCTGGCCGCCCGCCGGGGCCAGCACCGGGGCCTCCGGCCGGGAATTGTCAAGGCGGAGCGGGAGCGCTACCGGGAACTGCTAAAGACCCTGGATTTGGGCCTGGAGGACCGGCTCACCACCAAGGTGGGGCTCCTCTCCGGCGGTCAGCGGCAGGCAATTACCCTGCTCATGGCCTCCCTGAAAAAGCCCAAGCTCCTGTTGCTGGATGAACATACCGCCGCCCTGGACCCTAAAACCGCCGCCAAAGTTCTGGAGACCACAGACAAAATTGTGGAGCGCGACGGCCTCACAACCCTGATGATTACCCACAATATGCGCGACGCCATCGCCCACGGCAACCGCCTCATTATGATGAACAGCGGAAAGATTATTCTGGATATCCGGGGCGAGGACAAGAAGAAGCTGACGGTGGAGGATTTGCTGGCCCGCTTCACCGCCGCCAGCGGGGATGAATTTTCCAATGACCGGACGATTTTAGGCTAGTTTTGTCGAATTAGGTAAAGTCAGGAAAAAATCCTTTGCCTTTTTCCCCAACGCCTGCTATACTGGAAGCAACGAAACCAACTGATACATTACAATGTAAGGAGGCTCCGTATGGCACAGTCAGGCGATTTTGTTCAGGAAAGCACCCCCGAAATGCTGGAGGGCATTTTCCGCTCCTACTGGCGGTTGCTGTTTGTCCAGTCCCACCGGATATTGCAGGACAACGGCTTGGCGGAAGATTGCGTGCAAGAGACCTTTGTTCGGATTCTCAAGCGTCTGGAGTTTTTCTGCGGGCTGGAGAGCCGCCGCCAGGTAAACTACCTGATTACCACCGTCCGGAACCTGTCTTATGACATGCTCCGGGCTAAGAGCAGGCAAAGCCTCTCCCTCAGCGACGAGGATTTGAACCTGGAAAACCAGCTCCCCGACGAGGTGGATTTGGAGCAGTCTGTGCTGCTGCGCCAGGATTTGCGCCGCCTCAGTGAAATCTGGCCCAGCCTCCCCAGCGAGGACCGCCAGATTCTGGAGCGCCGGTACATATTGGAGCAGCGCGACAGAGAGATTGGACAGGCCTTTTCCCTGTCAGACGCCGCCGTCCGCATGCGTCTGACCCGCGCCCGCAGGCGGGCCCTTGCATTGATGACACAAAAGAAACAGCAGGAAGCGGACAAGGCGGCACTGGATGCATAAAATAGAAACAGGCGCTGGCCCTTTCATTTGAGAAAGAGCCAGCGCCTTTTCTTTTTCTTTTCTTGTTTGTTGCAATGCAAATGCCCGATTTTATTTTGCCCATCGGTTGCCCAGCGCGCGGAAGCGCTGATAGCGCTTCTCCAGCAGCTGGTCAACCGGCGTGTCGCCGCACTTCCGCCGCCAGGCCCGGACATCCTCGCCCAGGTGCTCCATCATCAGGGCCATATTGCCCTTTTCTTCGGAGATAATCCTGTCCGCCACCCCCAGCTCCAGGTTGTCCTGGGCCGTCAGGTGGAGGCTCTCCGCCGCCTCTGCGGCCTTATCCGCACTCTTCCAGAGAATGCTGGCGCAGCCCTCAGGGGAAATCACGGAATAAATGGCGTTCTCCAGCATCCAGACCTGGTCCGCCACCGCCAGGCCCAAGGCCCCGCCGCTGCCCCCTTCTCCCACAATAATGGAGAGAATCGGGGTGCGCAGGGTCATCATTTCTCCCAGGTTCTCGGCGATGGCCTGGCCCTGGCCCCGCTCCTCGGCCCCGATGCCGCAGAAGGCGCCGGAGGTATCCACAAAGCAAATCACCGGCCGGTGAAATTTCTCCGCCTGTTTCATCAGCCGCAGGGCCTTCCGGTATCCCTCCGGGTTGGGCGCGCCAAAGTTGCGCCGGAGCCGCTCCTTGGTATTGCGGCCCTTTTCCACGGCGATTACCGTCACAGGCCGCTCCTCCAGCCAGGCGACGCCCCCCACAATGGCCGGGTCGTCGGCGAAGCGCCTGTCCCCGTGGAGCTCAATAAACCCGTCAAAAATGCTGTTGATATAGTCCAGGCCTGTGGGCCGCTCTTTGCCCCGGGCCTTCCGGACCCGCTCATACGCCGTCTGCATCGCCTCTCCCCTCCTTCCTGTGCATGGCCAGCAGCGTGCCGATGATGGCCCGCTGCTGGGCGCGGGGCACAATCTTGTCAATAAAGCCGTGTTCCAGTGTAAACTCCGCCGTCTGGAAGCCGGGGGGCAGCTTCTTGCGCACAGTCTGTTCGATGACCCGGGCGCCGGCAAAACCCACCGTCGTCCCCGGCTCTGCTAGGATAATGTCCCCCTCCATGGCGAAGCTGGCCGTAACGCCTCCGGTGGTGGGGTCTGTGAGCAAGGTAATGTAGAGGTTGCCCGCGTCGCTGTGGCGCTTGACCGCGCCGCTGACCTTGGCCATCTGCATCAGGGACAAAATCCCCTCCTGCATCCGGGCCCCGCCGGAGACGGTGCAGCCCAGTACCGGCAGGCTCTGCTCCGTAGCGTATTCAAAAAGGCGGGTAATCTTCTCCCCCACCACGGTGCCCATGCTGCCCATCATGAAGAAGGGGTCCATGACAAAGATGGCACAGCGCTCTCCTTCAATGGCGGCGGTGCCGCAGAGGACGGCCTCCTTTTCCCCTGTGGTGGAGCGCATGGCCTCCAGCTTCCCGGTATAGCCGGGAAACTCCAGGAAATCCACGCTCTCCAAATCGGGAAACAGCTCGGAAAAGCTGTCCTTGTCTGTCAGAAAGCGGATGCGCTGCCGAGGCTGGATGCGGAAGCAGTAGCCGCAGGGGCACACGTGGAGGTTCTCCGACAGGTGCTCCAGGGGGATGCTCTTGCCGCACTTGGGGCAAATTTGGGTCAGCTCTACATGGGTCTCCGGAGGCAGGCTCCGCCCGCCCTTTTCCAGCTCATTTTTCGGTGTACGAAAACTGATGGTAAATGCCATGGCTATTCTCCAAATCTCTTCATAAAGTCTGTGTCATAGGTGCCGTCTACAAAGTCCTTCTCGCCGATAATCTCCAGCTGCTCCTCGATGTTGTTGGGCACCCCCTCCACTACCAGTTCGCAGAGGGCGGCCCGCATCTTTCGGATGGCCTCTGTCCGGGTACCGGCAAAGACAATGAGCTTTCCCAGCAGGGAATCGTAATAGGGGGGAACTGTATACCCGGTCCACAGCGCGCTGTCAAAGCGGACCATGGGCCCGCCGGGCACATGGAACATATCCACCTTCCCTGTGGTCTTGGCGTTGATGCGGCACTCAATGGAGCTGCCCCGGATTTGGATGTCCTCCTGGTCAAAGTCCAGGGGCACACCGTCCGCAATGCGGATTTGCCATTTCACCAGGTCGATGCCGGTGAGCTGCTCAGTGACGGCGTGCTCCACCTGGAGGCGGACATTCATCTCCATAAAGTAGAAGTTGTCATCCTTGTCCAGGAGAAACTCCACCGTACCGGCGTTGACATAGCCCACCGCCTTGGCGGCGGCAACGGCGGCAGCCTGCATCTTCTCCCGGAGCACGCCGCTCAGCCCCGGCGCCGGCGCCTCTTCCAGCAGCTTCTGGTTATGCCGCTGGATGGAGCATGCGCGCTCTCCCAGGCTGACCACCCGGCCAGTCTCGTCGGCCAGAATCTGCACCTCAACATGGCGGGCCGGGGAGATAAATTTCTCCATGTACAGCGCCCCGTCCCGGAAGGCCTCCTGGGCCTCCTTGGCCGCAGTGCGGAAGGCGCTGGGCAGCTCCTCGGCGCTGTGCACCAGGCGGATGCCCTTCCCCCCGCCGCCGGAGCGGGCCTTGAGCAAAACGGGATAGCCAATTTTCTCCGCGGCGGCAGCTGCCGCCTCTGCGCTCTCCAGCACGTCTGTTCCCGGCACGACCGGGACGCCGGCGGCGCGCATCACCTGGCGGGCCCGGTCCTTGTCCCCCATCTGGGCCATGGTCTCCGTGTTGGGGCCGATGAAGGCCAGGCCGTTGTCCCGGCACAAGGCGGCAAACGCTGCATTCTCCGAGAGGAAGCCATAGCCCGGATGGATGGCCTGGGCGCCCGTCACCTGGGCGGCGCTGATAATGCGCGCCATATTCAGGTAGCTGTCCCGGGCCGGGGCGGGGCCGATGCAGATACAGTCATCCGCCAGGGCCACATGAATGGACTCTATGTCCGCCTCGGAATACACGGCTACCGTGGCAATGCCCATCTCCTTGCAGGCCCGGATAATCCGCACCGCCACCTCGCCCCGGTTTGCAATCAGAATTTTCGCAAACACAGCCTCACTCCTCAATCAACGCAAAGGAAAACTCCGCACTGACACAGAGCTTTCCATTGACAGTGCCCTTCCCCTTGGCAAAGTAAAAGGGCGGCTTTGCCCGCGTCAGGACGCACTCAGTCTCAATGGTATCCCCGGGACGGACGGTTTGCCGGAAGCGCACCTTGTCAATCCCGGTGTACAGCGGGGTCTTCCCCTGGGTACCTACTTCCCCCAGAAGGACGCACACCGACTGCGCCAGAATCTCGCAGAGGATGACCCCGGGCACTACGGGGTTGCCGGGGAAATGCCCCCGGAGGAAGAACTCGTCCCCCCGCACCCGGTAGCGGCCCCGCGCCGTCTCTCCGTCCACTGTGGCCTCATCAATGAGCAGCATGTCCTCCCGGTGGGGTAAAATCTCCATCAGTCCTTCTCTGTCCATGGGCCGTCCTCACTCCTTTCTCTTTTCACTGTGCCGCCGGGCGAATCCGCACCAGGGGATGGCCGTAGTCCACCACCTGGCTGTTGCTCGCGCACAGCTCCACAACTTCCCCGGAAACCTCCGTGGTAATCTCGTTCATCATCTTCATGGCCTCAATAATGCCGATAACATCTCCCGCCTTCACCTGGTCGCCCGGGGAGACAAAGGGCCGCTCCTCCGGAGAGGGGGCCACATAGAACACCCCTACCATGGGTGCGCTCACCGTCACCAGGTTCTCTTCCGGTGCCTGGGCGGGCACGGCCTCCGGGGCGCGCTCTGCCGCCGGCGCCTGGGCCGCCAAGGGCACCAAGGGCACTGAGGCTGCCGGGCGGGCCATGCGCAGGCGGACATAACTGTCCCCCTCGCCGATTTCCATGCTCTCCAGCCCCATATCCCGCATAATCTGGGCCAGCGCCCGAATTTCTTCACGCTCCATGCGCTTACGCCTCCTTCTTAAAAGCCAGGCAGGCGTTGTGCCCGCCGAAGCCCAGGGATGTGCTCAGAGCCAGGCGGACATCCATATGCCGGGCGGTGTTGGGGACATAGTCCAAATCACAGCCCTCGTCCGGCTCCAGCAGATTGATGGTGGGCGGGACGATACCGTCCCGGATGGCCAGGACGCAGGCCGCCGCCTCGATGGCCCCTGCAGCACCCAGCATGTGTCCCGTCATGGACTTGGTGGAGCTGACGGCGCAGGTTTTCGCCGTCTCCCCCAGCGCCAGATGGATGGCCTTTGTCTCCGCCAAATCGTTCAGGGGCGTGCCGGTGCCGTGGGCGTTGATGTAAATGCCCTCGGTGCCGCCGCCGGCCTCCTGCCAGGCGTCGGCAATGGCCCGGGCGGCCCCGGTGGCCTCCGGGTCGGGCGCCGTCATGTGATAGGCGTCACAGGTGGAGCCATACCCGGCCAGCTCCGCATAGATTTTCGCGCCCCGGGCCTGGGCCAGGTCATAGCGCTCCAGCACCAGGGCCCCGGCGCCCTCGCCCATGACGAAGCCCGCCCGCCGCTTGTCAAAGGGCAGGGAGGCGGCGTCCGGGTCCTGGGACAGGGACAGGGCCTGCATGTTGGTAAAGCCCGCCAAACTGATGGGCACGACGGCCGCCTCCGCCCCGCCAGCAATCACCGCATCGGCATAACCGTGGCGAATGCACCGGAGAGCCTCGCCAATGGCGGTGCTGCTGGTGGCACAGGCCGTCACCACCGGGACACAGGGCCCCTTGGCCCCGAACCGGATGGCAATGCAGCCCGCGGCGATGTTGGCAATCATCATGGGGATGAAGTAGGGGGAAATCCGCTTGGGCCCGATGTTCATCAGCTTCTCATATTCCGAGGAGAAGGTGGCAATCCCGCCGATGCCGGAGCCGAAATAGACCCCAAAGCGCTCCGGCGCCACATGTCCGGCCAGGCCGCTGTCGGCCATGGCCTGGCAGGCCGCGCCCATGGCGAACTGGGTATAGACATCGCTGCGGCGGGTCTCCGCCTTTTCCATATAGTCCAGGGCGTTGAAGCCCTTCACCTCTGCAGCCAGCTTGGCCTTCTGGTCGCTTGTGTCAAAATGGGTAACGGGGGCAATGCCGTGGCGGCCCGCCTTCAGGCTCTCCCAGAAGGAGGCCACGTCGTTCCCCACAGGGCTCACAACCCCCAGTCCAGTTACTGCAACGCGATACATCTCTCCGCTCCCTTCTCACATGGCGATGCCGCCGTCAATGCGGATGACCTCGCCGGTGATATAGTCCCCGCCGGGGCCGGCCAGAAAGGCCACCAGGCCGGCCACATCCTCCGGAGTGCCCATGCGCCCCAGGGGGACGCTCTGGAGCAGGGGGCTGTCCCCCAAATCCTTTGTCATCTCCGTCTGGATAAAGCCGGGGGCAACGGCGTTGCAGCACACATTCCGGGCCGCCAGCTCCCGGGCCACGGACTTGGTCAGCCCGATGAGCCCCGCTTTGGAGGCGCTGTAGTTGGCCTGGCCGGCGTTGCCCATAATCCCCGCCACGGAGCTTATGTTGATAATCTTGCCGCTGCGCTGGCGCATAAAGAGGGGCGTGCAGTGGCGAATCATATAAAAGGCGCCCTTCAGGTTGGTGTCTACAACCGCATCAAAGGCCTCCTGCTTCATGGTGGCGATAAGCCCGTCCTTGGTAATCCCGGCGTTGTTCACCAGAATGTCGATGCGGTCAAAGTCCGCCTTTACCTGGGCCACCGTCTCCTTTGCTGCGTCAAAATCCGCCACATTGCAGGCATAGGCCTTCGCCTGGACGCCCAGGGCCTCCAGCTCCGCGCGCACAGCTGTTGCCGCCTCGGCCCCGCTGTGGTAGATGAGGGCAATGTCCGCCCCCTGGCCGGCCAGGGCCAGCGCGACAGCCCGGCCAATCCCCCGGGAGCCGCCGGTGACCAGCGCAATCTTTCCCTTAAGCATGTTGTACCTCCAAAATTACCGCTTCCAGGCTGGCTGCGTCCTCCACATGGAGAACCTTCGCCTCGCTGGAAATCCGGGAGACCAGGCCGCTGAGCACCTTACCCGGCCCCACTTCGATAAAGAGCTCCGTCCCGGCCGCCAGCATATTCCGCACCGTATCGGTCCAGCGCACCGGGGAAACAATCTGTTTTACCAGGGTCTCTGCGGCCTGCTCCCCATAGGGGGCCGCCGTCAAGTTGGCATACACCGGGATGGCCGGGGCATGCATCTCCGCCTGCGCCAGCGCGCCGCGGAAGCGCGCCGCCGCTTCCTCCATGAAGGGAGAATGGAAGCCGCCACCTACCTTCAGGGGCATGTACCGCCCGCCGGCGGCCTTTACCGCCGCCTTGAAGGGCTCCAGTGCCGCCGTCAGGCCGGATACCACCACCTGGCCGGGGCTGTTGTAGTTTACGGGGTACACCCCTTCAAAGCCGGCGCACAGCGACTCGACCTCCGCATCGGCCAGCTTCAGCACCGCCCCCATGGCAGCGGGCGTGGCCTCCGCCGCGGCCTGCATCTCCTGCCCCCGGCGGCAGACCAGGGAAAACCCCGTCTCCAGGGAAAAGGCCCCGGCGTCTGTCAGCGCCGCCAGCTCCCCCAGGGAAAACCCTGCAGAGAGGGCGGGCGCAATCCCCGCTTCCCGCAGGGCGGCGGCGGCAGAGAGCTCCACGGCGAACATACACGGCTGGGTGTTCTCCGTTTTCATCAGGGTCTCCGCCGGCCCGTCAAAGCACATATCCAGCGTTCCGGGCCGCAGGGCCTCGCAGGCGTCCAGTACAGCCTTTGCCGCGCCGCCCAGCTCATACAGGGAGCGGCCCATGCCGGGGCTCTGGGCCCCCTGGCCGGGGAACAAAAAGGCTATTTTATCCATTTCCCTGCTCCCTTCAGCACCGCTTCCGCCTCGGTAAAGATTTCCGAAATGATGTCCGCTGCGCTCTGCTCGCGCTTCACAAGGCCGGCAATCTGTCCGCAAAGGAAGCATCCATGTTCCATATCGCCCTCCTGGACGGCCAGGCGCAGGGCGCCGGCGGCCTTGCCCGCCACATCCTCGTCGGACTCGGCGGTGTACTCCAGTTTGGCATAGTTCCGGGAGAAGGGGGTTTTCAGGCTGCGCACCGGATGGCCCAGGCGCTTGCCGGTCACCATGGTGGCAATGTCATTGGCCTTGAGCACCCGGGCCTTATAGGCCGGGTGGATGGAGCACTCCTCCGCCACCAGGAAGCGGGTACCCAGCTGGACGCCCTGGGCCCCCAGCATAAAGGCTGCTGCCACGCCGCGCCCATCGCCGATGCCGCCGGCGGCAACGACGGGGATGTCCACCGCATCGCACACCTGGGGCACCAGGGCCATGGTGGTGGTGTCGCCCACGTGGCCGCCGCTCTCGCCGCCCTCGGCAATCACGGCGCAGGCCCCACTCCGGGCCACCATCCTGGCCAGGGCCACGGAGGCCACCACGGGAATCACCCGGATGCCCGCCGCCAGCCAGCCCTTCATATATTTGGCCGGGTTGCCCGCACCAGTGGTCACCACCGGCACGCCCTCGTCCACCACCACCTGGGCTACCTCGTCCACGTGGGGGCTCATGAGCATGATGTTTACACCGAAGGGCTTCTCCGTCCGGGCCCGGGCTTCCCGAATCTGCTCCCGGAGATATTCCGGCCCGGCATTCATGGCGGAGATAATGCCCAAGCCGCCGCCGTTGGACACGGCGGCGGCCAGCTTCCCATCGGCAATCCAGGCCATCCCACCCTGAAAAATTGGGTAACGGATGTTCAGCAGAGTGCAGATTGGCGTCTCTATCATGGGCTTATCCTCGCAGAGACTCGATGTAGCGGGCGAGCTCGCCCACGGTCTCCATCTTCTCCTCCAGGGCAATTTCAAACCCCAGCTCGTCCTCCAGCTGCATCACCATCTCCACGGTGTCCAGGGAGTCGATGCCCAGGGACTCAAACGTAGTCTCCTCGGTAATCTCGCTCTCTTCACAGCCCAGGTGGTCGGCAATCATTGCACGCAGTTTCTCAAAAATCATGATGAATTCCTCCAATTTTTATTCCATGCCGGTTATCCGGCGGGATTTCTTTTTCCACTATGCCTGCTTTCCATGCCAGCGGAGAATCGCTGCCGCGCTGGAGAGGCCGCCGCCGAAGCTGCACATCGCCACATAGTCCCCGTCCTGGAGCTCTCCGCCCCGGTTGAGCTCGTCCAGCAGGATGGGAATGCTGGCCGAGGAAGTGTTGCCATAGCGCTCGATGTTGCACCGGAACGCGTCCTTCAACCCCGGCAGCCGCCGGGCAGCGGCGTCAATAATGCGGTAATTGGCCTGGTGGGGCACTACATAGCGGATGTCGCTCTCCTTGAGCCCGGCCTCCTCAATGACCGTCTCCAAATCCCGGCACATAGCATTCACCGCAAATTTAAAGGTCTCCTGCCCATTCATGGATGTATAGGGCGGGGGCGTCTCATTTTTATAAAAGGGCGATTTCCCCGCAAAGTTGGGGACCTTAATCACGTCATCCCCGCCATAGGTACACAGCCGGGAGGCCAGATAATCGTCCCCCTCCTCCAGGAGGACCGCCCCGGCCCCGTCGCCGAAGATGACGCAGGTGCTCCGGTCCTCCCAGTCCGTAATGCGGCTGAGCCGCTCCGCGCCGATGGCCAGAATCTTCTTTGCCTTCTTTCTGGCAAAGAAGCCGTCCGCCGTATCCAGCATGTAGATAAAAGCCGAGCAGGCCGCGTTGATGTCCATCGCTGGACAGGTGGCCCCCAGCATGTGCTGAATCATGCAGGAGGTGGCAGGCGTCACATCGTCCCCGCTGACAGTGGCACATAAAATCAAATCCAGCTCCGACACGTCCGTATGCCCCATCTCCAGGGCCCGGAGCGCCGCCTGATACCCCAGGTCGGCCGTGGTCTCCGTTGTGCACAGATGCCGCTCGCGCACGCCAACACGGGTGCGAATCCACTGGTCAGAGGTGTCCAGCATTTTTGCCAAATCGTCGTTGGTTACTACTAGTTCGGGCACGTAGTGGCCCGTTGCTGTAATCGAAAAACTCATATAGCCCCTTCCGTACTGTCTGTAAAGAATTTGTTTAAGGTCTCCACCGCCCGGATGAGGCAGTCCTGCTCCTCGGGCGTAAAAACCTGCTCTACCGTTTTTGCCATAGCCATGTGGTACTGGTGGTGGTATTTCTCCACCTTGCGCCCCTCCCGGGTGAGCAGGACGCGGACCACGCGGCCGTCGGTGGCGCTGGTCTGCCGGGTAAGATAGCCCCGCTTCTCCAGCTTTTTCACCGCCATAGTCACAGAGGGCCGGGCCACCCGCAAATAGTCCGCAATCTCGCTGATGCTCCTGCCCCGCTCGCCGCCGGTGGCCACATACTCCACCAGATGCATCTCCCGAATGGAGATGTTCAGGCGGCGGTTGCGCCGCAGGAATTCCTCCTCCAGGTGCATCAGGCCATGATAGGCCTCCTCCAAAACGTCGGTCAGTTTGTGTGCAAAGTCCTCCATGACAATCCTTTTCCCACAGGCCGCCGGCAAAGCACCGGCGCCGTTTAAACTAATTAGTTTGCTTAACTAATTTTTCCTCTCTGACTATACGCCCCTCACCAGCAAATGTCAAGGGGATTTTTGGTTTATTCCTGCGTCCCCGCCGCCGCGCGGTCCCGCACCAGGGATACAATTTATTGCCCATTTGTAAATTCCATGCTTTTTCCTCTTATTTGCGACGAAAAAATTGACTAATTTTTTGAGGGCCTTTATAATATAGATATTGTACAAGCACGAGAAAGGATGTTACCAATGAAAACGTATAACGATGTGTTTGTCGAAGAGCTGGTTGTCCGCCAGCGCCCGGTCTTCGTCACCCTCATCCGGCTGGGCACTGTGCTGCTGGGGATTGTGCTGACCATTGCCTTTTACTTCCTCACCGGCTGGTTTCTGGGCTCTTACGGCAGCGCGTTGTTCCCCGCCCTGTTCGCCCTGGTCTGCATCGGCGTATTTATGGTCTTTCGCTACAGCGGCCTGGAGTATGAATACTCCTTCTACAGCGGGGATGTGGATATTGACCGGATTCGGGGCAAGCGGCGGCGGAAGCGGATGATGAGTTTCAACTGCCGGGACATTGACCTCATGGCCCCCTATTCGGAGAAATATGAGTCCACCATTGCCGGGAATTTCGCCCACAAGCTGGACGCCCGGGGCAGCGGCCAGGGGATGCGGGACTGGATTATCCTCATCAATTCCGCCAACGGGGAGCGCTCTGTGCTGGCCATCTCCCCTTCCGACAGGATGATTAACGCCTTCCGCCAGTTCACCCGGCGGGACAAATTCAAAGAGGACTAGGCCTTGTTTGAAAAAAGGAAATGTGCCCAAGGGCGAGGGATTTTTTCGCCAGACAAGGCAATTTGACACAGTAATCCTTGGTGGATTGCAAGGAAAATTAACGAAGTATGGCGGAAAAAGGCCCGCCGTTTGGGTATGTTGACATTTTTCAAACAAGGCCTAGTAGCTCCTTCCGGAGCCTGAGGGAAAGGAAATGCCATGAATCTTTCAAGCGCACAAAAGATGTATGATGCGGATGCCGCCGCCATCCACGTCTGGGGCGTTCCCTCCACTCTGCTGATGACAAATGCCGCCCGCCATGTGGCCCAGGCGGCACAGGAAATCGCCGGCGGCAGGGAGGCCGTCATCTTCTGCGGCAGCGGCAACAACGGCGGCGACGGGGTTGCCTGCGCCATGCACCTGCTCCGCCGGGGCCTCCCGGTGCGTGCCCTGCTGGTGGGCAGCCGGGAAAAAATGACCGAGGACACCCGGGAAATGGAGCGGCGGCTCATCGAGCTGGGGGGCTCGCTGGAGGACTTCAACCCCGATGACACCAGCTTGCCCGACGCCCTCCGCCGGGCCGGGGTTATTGTGGACGCCATGTTCGGCATTGGCCTCGCCCGGCCCCTGGCGGGCAGGGCGGCGCGGGCCGTCTCCCTGATCAACGCCGCCGGCGTCCCCGTAATCGCGGCGGACATCCCCAGCGGCGTCAGCGCCGACACCGGGGAAATCCTGGGCTGCGCTGTCCGGGCAGACCAGACCATCACCTTCTCCATGGCAAAGCCCGGTCAGTTTCTGGAGCCCGGCTGTACCTGCTGCGGCCGGGTAAAGGTAGTGGATATCGGAATTCCCCGGGAGGTGCTCGCCCAGGCCGGCTCCGACTGCTTCACCCTGGACGCCCAAAATGTCTCCCTCCCCCGCCGGCCCCGCATCAGCCACAAGGGGGATTACGGCAGGCTTCTCATTCTGGGCGGCAGCGTGGGCTATACAGGCGCCCCCAGCCTCTGTGCCGCCGGGGCCCTCCGCTCCGGTGCCGGGCTGGTATACATGGGCGTCCCGCGGTCCATCTATGCCATTATCGCTGCGAAAAACGATGCCGCCATGCCCTTCCCTCTCCCGGATGACGCCGGCGGCCACCTTGCGGAAATGGCAATCCCCGACATTCTGGCGCGTCTGGGCCGCTGCGACGTCTGCGTAGCCGGGCCGGGCCTGGGCCGCACCCCGGGGGTAAAGGCGCTGGTAGAGGCCCTGATCACGCAGTTTTCGGGCCCGCTCCTTCTGGACGCCGACGCCCTCTGGGCCCTGGGGGAGCTGGGCGTAGGCCTCCTGCAAAGGGCCAGGGGCACCGTCATCCTGACGCCCCACGACGGGGAACTCGCCCGGCTGGGGCCCCTGGAGGGCGCCGGAAGGCTGGAGGAGGCCCGCACCTTTGCCCAAAAGTATGGCTGCGTGCTCATCCGCAAGGGCCACCGGACGCTCTGCGCTTTCCCCGATGGGGAAGTAACCATCGCCACCGTCGGCAACCCCGGCATGGCCCGGGGCGGTTCGGGCGATGTCCTCGCCGGTATTCTGGGCGCCCTGCTGGGACAGCTCCCCCTCAAGCGGGCCGTGAACGCCGCCGTCTGGCTCCACGGCCGGGCGGGGGATTTGGCTGCGGCGGAAAAGGGGGAATACGGCATGCTCCCCACTGACCTGATTGGCCGCCTCCCGGCGGCAGAGCTGGAAATTCAGGAAATTTAGGA
>CAZRNK010000022.1:0-14515 GCA_964601435.1 uncultured Oscillospiraceae bacterium
CCTCCACCGTGTGAATCCCATGCCGGGAGTTCATCCGCTCAATCAGTGCCGCTTTCCCCGGGTCAGGCGCATTGATTACAGCGTCATAGCAGGCCTGGTCGATGGCAACCGGGTCTGTAGAGGCGAAAATCCCCAGGTCACCCATCTCCGGCTCCGCAGGATGGGAATCGCAGTCGCAGTCCACACTCAGACGGTTGGCAACATTGATGTAAAGCATATTCTCTGCGCCCTTGTAGTCGATAACCGCCTTGCAGGCGTCCGCCATGGACTCCAGAAAATGATCCTGCGGCGGGAGCTTGTCAAAGAGTTCAGCCGCCACTGTGGTAACGCCGGCCGTGTGGATGTAAGTCTTTCCCGCCGTGGAGGCAATCCCAATGCTGATATTTTTCAGCGCTCCGCCAAAGCCGCCCATGGCATGCCCCTTGAAGTGGGACAGCACCAGAATGGAGCCGTAATCAGCCAGGTGTGCGCCTACAATATCCTTGTCCAGATGGAAACCGCCCGCAACCGGCAGCTCCATCTCCCCAAATTCATCCAGGATATCGCAGGGGGCCATAGCCTTAAAGCCGTGTTCTTCGATGGCCTTCCAGTGCTCCGCGGCATCCATCCGCCGGCCAGCGTAGGCTGTGCAGGACTCAATGATGGTTCCGCCAAGAAGCCCCACCAGAGCGCCGATGAGCTCCGGATGGAGATAGTTGTTGCCGCCGGGTTCGCCGGTGGAAATTTTCACACCAACCTTCCCCTTCAGCTCCGTACCCAATGCCCGGTATATCCGTATCAGGCTCTCGGGTGTAATTTCCTTTGTAAAATACACTTTTGCCTTTTCCATGTCCGTCCCTCCGTTTCATAAAAGTTTCCTGTATCCCTATTGTATGTCTGTACTCCGCGCCCGTCAATCTGTAATTTCTCCGAAATCTTTATTGACGTTCCTGGCCTGCCAGCGCCTTTTCCACCAAACCGGCGGCACAGGCCACGCACTCGGGGCACCGGCGCTTTCCGCCGGCGGCAGCGATGATATCCCGGCAGGTAATATTGCCAATTTCAGCCCGGAAGGCTCGGACGCAATCGGTGGTTGCCCTGGTAATATCGGCGCGCTGCTCCGCGCTGTCCCCCTGGGTACAGGGCTTGAGCATCCCCAGGGCCATGACCGCCGCAGCCAGAGAGCCGCAGGCCTCCCCGGCCCGGAGCCCGCCGCCGAAGCCGCCTGTGATGGCCAGGGCCGTCTCCTCGCTGAGCCCCAGCTCCGGGGCGCAGGCCGCCAGGACGCTCTGGGCGCAGTTAAAGCCCTTTGCCTTGTAGTCCGCCGCCTTCTCCTGTATGGTCATGGCCTATCGTCCTCCTTGCACACATAGGCTGCGGCATTGGCCCCCGCCACGAAGCCGCTGATGGTGGCCCAGCTCATCTCGTTTGTAATCATATACCGGTCCCCGGTCTGGGCATGGGGGCTGAGGGCCCAGCCTGCGGCGTTGTCCCCCGTGGCGTACAGACCCGGGATAATGCTTTGCCCATCGGCGGCATAGGCCTCGGTCTTCCCGTTAATCTTAATGCCGCCAAAGGCCCCGTCGGTGGCCATTTTCCCGTAGATGGCGTAGAAGGGGGGCTTCACCACCGGCCGCAGGGTCTCCGGACGCTTGTGGAAGTCCTCGTCCACCTTTGTCTCGCAGAAGTGGTTATACCGGGCGACTGTCTCCAGGAAGGCGTCCTTGTCTATACCACATTTCTCCGCCAGGGCCTCCAGGGAGTCCTCCACAAACAGCGCTACGCCGTTTTTCTTGTCCTCCTCAATCTGGTCCTTATAGTCCATATACTTATACCCGTCCGGCTTGGCCTGGTTCCGGGCCGCCACCAAATCCATGGTGTCGCTGTCCATAATGCCATAGGAAATGCGCTTGGGCTGATAGGGGATATAGGCCGCGCCGTTGGAGAAGAAGCTCTCGTCAAAAAAGCGCTTGCCGTCCAGGTTCACAGTCATGACCTCCGGCTCTAAGTTGAAGCGGAAGAGGAAGAAGTTAAAGGGGTGGTGGACCGGGCCAAAGAGGTTGACAAAGAAGTTGTCATAGTCCAGAAAGGCCCCGGCGCTCTCGCCCAGGGGCACCACATCCCCGGTATTGGTGGGGGCGGCAAAACGGTGGACCGGCTCCGCCTCCGGGTCGTCGGAGAAAAACCAGGGCCAGTATTTCCGCAGCAGCTCATCGTTGTGGGCAAAGCCGCCGGTGGAGACAATGACGGCCCGGCAGCGGATATGGATGCTGCCGCCTGCGTCCTCTGCCTGGACGCCGCAGACGGCGCCGGCATCGTCCTTCTCAATGGAGAGGGCCCGGGTACCGGTGATCAGGGTAATCCCCAGGCGGTCAAACTGCTGGGCCATGGTGTAAACAATATAGCTGCCCCCCTTGCCGGGGCCGATGGCGTCGTCCCGGCAACGGGTATTGAAGAGCATCCGCTGTCCCTCCGGGATGTCCAGCACCCGGTGGCCCTCGGGGCCTACCTCCACCATGTGGTCCGCCGCGCCAGGAAGGGACTCAAACCAGTCAATAAAGGCCTGCTTCTGGGTCTTGACGTTATGTACCAGCTCGGCATCCAGCTTGCTCTCCAGCTCCGCCTGCTTTTTGAACATGGCCGCCAGCATGGGGTCGCCCAGGGTCTTTCCCTCGCCGTCGTCTTTTCCCTCGTCGGGGGCAGGGGTGGGCGGGCCGCCCAGGCCGCTGAAATTATAACCGGCAAACCAGGCGCTGCCGCCGTATTTTTTTGCTTTCTCCAGGACGATGACCTTTTTCCCCGAGCACTCTGCGGCCCGGACCGCGGCCACCATGCCGCTTCCGCCGCCGCCCAGGACCACAATATCCGCCTCCAGCTCCAGGGGCGGGTGGGGCCTCGCCACCGGCTCGGGCACATCCGAAACGGCGGCCCCTACATTGCAGACCTGCGCACAGTGGCCGCAGTCAATGCACTTGTCCGCGTCCACCTGATACCGGGTGCCCACATAGTCAATGGCGCCGGTGGGACATTCCAGGGCGCAGTTGTGACAACACAGGCAGGTATCCTTGATAAAATACGCCATAGTTTTTCGCTTCCTCCTTATTTCTCCAGCTTTTCTTTATAGCGGGCTGCGGCCAGAAGCTGTTCCCTGGCGCTGAGCAGCGTTGCCTCGGTAATGCAGTCGCCCCCGTGGAGCCGGGCGAGTTCCCGGATTCGCCCCTCCTCGTCCAGGCGGGTGACAGTGGTATAGGTGCGGCCATCCTCCTCGTGCTTCTCAATGAGGAAATGGGTGTCCGCCATGGCCGCAATCTGGGGCAGATGGGTAACGCAGAGAATCTGCTTGCTCCGGCTCAAAGCGGCAATCTTCTCCCCCACCCGCTGGGCGGCCACGCCGGAGACGCCGGTGTCAATCTCGTCGAAAACCAGGGTGGGCACGCCGTCCTTCTCCGCAAATACGCTCTTGAGGGCCAGCATAATCCGGCTCAGCTCACCCCCGGAGGCTATCCGGCTGATGCGCCCCGGCGTCTCCCCGGCGTTGGCGGACATCAGAAAACGGACGGTGTCTGCCCCTGTGGCGTCAAAGCCCGGCTCTGTGCCGCGGGGCGCCAGCTCCACCTCAAAGCGGACAGAGGGCATCTGCAAATCCCGCAGCTCCGCCTCCACCCGGCTCCGCAGGGCCTCCCCCGCCTCACGCCGGGCCTGCGTCAGCGCTGCTGCCCGCTCCAGGACGGCGGCGCGCTCTTTCTCCAACCGCTTCTCCAGCTGGGCGATGCGGTCGTCGGCATACGCCAAATCCTCCAGCTGCTGCCGGGAAGTTTCCAGGAGCTCCAGAAGTTCCTTTTCATCTCCGCCATACTTCTTCGTCAGGCGCCGCAGGGTGTCCAGCCGCCCCTCCAGGCGTTCAAATTCCTCCGGGGAGAAATCCAGGCTGCTGCAAAAGTCCCGGAGGGTCTCCGCCGCATCCTCCAGGAGGGTAAGGGCCTCCTGAACCGTCTCCTCCGACTGGGCCAGCACTTCCGAGAGCCGGGCGCCCCGGCTCAGCAGGGCGGCGGCCTCCCCCGCCTGGGTAATGGCGCTGTCCGAAGCGCCATACAGCGCCTCGTATGCCCCCTGGGCCGCAGCGGTCAGGCGTTCGGCATTCCTGAGCAAATCCCGCCGCTGGGCCAGCTGCTCCATCTCGCCGGGCTGGATTTCTGCCCGGGTCAGGGCCTCCACCGTCTCCGTCAGGCGCTCCCGCAGGCGCTCCTTTTCCCACTCATCCAAAGTCAGCCGCTCAATTTCCGCCTGGGTGGCGCAGTAGGCGTCATAGGCCTCCCGATAGCGCCCCAGCACCCCGTCCAGCTCGCCGAAAGCGTCCAGGTAGGCCCGGTGCCGCCCCTCGTCCAGCAGCTGCCGGCCATCGTTCTGTCCATGGATGTCCAGAAGCAGGCTGCCCAGGGAACGAAGCTGCGCAGCGGTGACGGGAATGCCATTAATCCGGGCGGAGGACTTGCCGTCCTCCCCAATCCGGCGCAGAAGCAGCAGCGTCCCCTCCTCGGCCTCCAGCTCATTTTCCGCACACCATCCGGCGGCAGCGTCCGCCTCAAACTCCGCTGTAACCAGGGCCTTGCTGGCCCCGGTGCGGACGCTCTCCCGGGAGGTCCGCCCGCCCAACACCGCCTCCAGCGCGTCAATGACAATGGATTTGCCCGCGCCGGTCTCGCCGGTAAGGACGTTAAAGCCCCCCGTAAACTGGACGTCCGCCCGCTCAATGACGGCAATATTTTCAATATGCAGCTGTGTCAGCATTCCGAACACCTCCTGGGCGTCCTCTGCCCGGATTTCAAATCATCTCTGCGATTTCCTTGCAGAACTGGTTGGCGGCGGCGTTGTCCTCCATGGCCAGGAAAGCGGTGTCGTCTCCCGCCAGGCTCCCCACCAGATGGGGGATATGCATGCTGTCCAGGGCGGAACAGGCCGCATTTGCCATCCCCGGCAGCGTCTTCAATATCACCAGGTTCTGCGCCACCGCATAGCTGAGGACGCTCTCCCGGAAAACAGTGCGCAGCCGGTTTTCCAACCCGCTCAGCTCCCCGCCCCCTGCGGCTACATACCGGTAGTTCCCCCGGGGGGACAGCTCCTTCACCAGCCGGAGCTGTTTGATGTCCCGGGACAAGGTGGCCTGGGTGCTGTGAACCCCCTGCTCCTTCAGGGCGTCCATCAGCTGGTTTTGGGTCTCAATGTCCCGCTGGGCGATAATCTCCAGGATTTTTGCCTGTCTGGATTCTTTCACGTTCTCTCCCCCAATTTCTCATATGCAATGTCATAGAAGCTCTTGTGCCCCATGTGGGCCATCAGGGTCTGGTACCGGGATTTCTTTACCCGGACGCTGTCCCCATTCTCCAGGGAAATCAGCTCTCCCCCATCCACCGACAGTACCGCCTGCCGGCCCAGGAGGTTGGAAGCCTCAATCTCCACCACCCGCTCCGGCGCCAGGACAAAGCTCCGGGCCGCCAGCGCATGGGGGCAAACGGGTGTTAAAATAATATTTTCCGCCTCCGGCTCCACCAGCGGCCCGCCGGCCGACATGGAGTAGGCCGTGGAGCCGGTGGGCGTGGCGGCAATCATGCCGTCGCCGGAGTACTCGGTAATAATCTGCCCGTCCCCCCGGGCGACAAAATGGATGACATGCACAACGCCGGTGACCACCGCGTCGTTGAGGGCGCTGTCCCGATACACCACCGCGCCGGCGCGGCGCAGCTCTATATCCAGCATCATCCGCCGCGTCACCCGGTAGCGCCCGGCGGCGGCCTCGGGCAGTTTATCCAGCTCGGTGCGCTCCAGCTCCGCCATGAACCCCTTCGTCCCCAGGTTCACCCCCAGGATGGGCACGCCGCTGCCGGTGGCCGCCCTTGCCACCCGCAGGATGGTCCCGTCTCCCCCCAGAGTCACCAGAAGCTGTGCCTTCCCCACCGCTTCCTCCATCGGCGTCAGGGCCACGCCGGCGGGCAAATCCACTGTCTGGTCGGGCTCAAAAACGGGGCTAATCAGCACCTCGCAGCCGGACTGCTCCAGGATTTCCCTGGCCTGGAGAGTAACCTGCAGCCCCGCATCCCGATAGGGATTGGGGCAGAGAATGACATACCGGTTCATGCGTTGTCTCCTTCCAAATCGGCGTGGGAGGCCGCCACTACGGCTCCGGCGTCCAGCTCTCCCTCTGTACCGGAGAGGGCCAGATGGGCCAGATATTCAATGTTCCCCTCCGGGCCTCTCACCGGGGAATAGTCCAGCCCCAGGGGGACGAAGCCCACCGCCCGGGCATCAGTCAGGAACGTCTCCAGGACTTCCAGATGGACCGCTCTGTCCCGGACAACCCCCTTCTTGCCCACCTTCTCTTTGCCCGCTTCAAACTGGGGCTTTACCAGGCAGAGCACCTGCCCTGCCTCTCCCAGGAGCCCCCGCACTGCCGGCAGCACCAGCCGCAGGGAGATAAAGGACAAATCCAATACGGCCAAATCAATATCCTCGGGTATCAGCGCATGGGTCACATAGCGGATGTTGGTCCGCTCATGAACCACCACCCGGGCATCGCTGCGAATTTTCCAGGCCAGCTGGCCATAGCCCACATCCACGGCATAGACCCGTTTCGCTCCGGCCTGGAGGAGCACGTCGGTAAAGCCGCCGGTGGAAGCTCCGCTGTCCAGACAGGTCATCCCCGCAGGATTTACAGCAAAAACACGCAGCGCCTTTTCCAGCTTATAGCCGCCCCGGCTCACATAAGGGCAAACCTCTCCCCGGAGCTCGACAACACTCTCCGGAGAAACCGCCGTCCCCGGCTTGTCGGCCCGCTGGCCGTTTACGAAAACCAGGCCGCTCATAATACTGGTCCTGGCCCGCTCCCGGCTGGGGGTAAGCCCCCGCTCAAACACCAACTGGTCCAACCGGACTTTTTTCATGCTCCACCTCATTTACCAATGCCCCGGCCGCCGCTGCAATGCCCTGGGCGTCCAGCTCCAGGGCGCGGCGGAGTTCCTCCACTTTTCCCTGGGGGATGATGCCGCTCCCCAGGTTTAAAAGCCGGCTCCCCTGAAGGGCAATCCCCTTTTGCGCGGCGGCGGCCAAAATTGCCTCGCCCACACAGCCATGGGCGCAGGCCTCCTCCGCCACAACCAGCCGCTGCGTCTCCTCCAGGGAGCGGAGGACCGGGCCGGCATCCAGCGGCGCAATCAGGTTGAGCTTCCAAACCTCCGCCGTAATGCCCTGCTCTGACAAAAGCTCTGCCGCCGCCAGCGCCTCGTTTATAAGAATTCCATAGGTCACAATGGTTACATCCCAGCCCCGGCGCAGCCGGGCGCTGGCGCGCTCTGCCGTGGAACCCCGCCAGGCGCCCTCCTGCCCCCTGGGATAACGGATGGCCACAGGGCCCTGGAAGCGGTAGAGGGCCATCTCCAGCATCTCCTGCACCTCGGCATAGGAGCTGGGGCAGAGCACCGCCATATTGGGCACGCTGGACAGATAGTCCACATCGAAGGCGCCGGTGTGCGTCTCCCCATCGCCGCCCACCAGGCCGGCCCTGTCTACCCCAAAGACCACATGCAGCCCCTGGAGGGCTACATCGTGAATCAGCATATCATAGCCCCGCTGGAGGAAGCTGGAGTAGACCGCAAACACCGGCCTGGCCCCCTCCTTGGCCATCCCCGCCGCCATGGCGACGGCATGCCCCTCGGCAATGCCCACGTCAAAGAACTGCCGGGGCAGGCGCTGGGCCAGGGTGGCAAGCCCCGTCCCCGCGGCCATGGCCGCCGTGATGCCGCATACCTTCCTGTCCTCCCGGGCCAGGCGGTAGAGTGCAGAGCCGAAGGCCGCGGAGAAGTCCTCCCCCTTGTTCTCGGGCAGCCCCACCTCCGGGTCAAAGGGGGACACGCCATGGTACCGGTCCGGGTTCTGCTCAGCAAAGGCATAGCCCTTCCCCTTGGCGGTCAGGACATGGAGCAGGACGCTCTCCCCGGAGTCCTTCGCCCATCGTAAGGTGGCCTCCAGCTGGGCCACATCGTGGCCATCCACCGGCCCCAGGTAATAAAAGCCCAGGTCGTCAAAAACATTGTCCGGCAAAATCAGGCGTTTGGCCCGCTCCTTCACCCGGTGGATAAAGTCATAGAGCCCCGGCGCCCCCTTCAGGGCGTCCCGGTAAGCCCGCTTGAGCTGCAAATACCCCGGCCGCACCCGCAGCCGGGACAGAAGCCGGGCCATGCCCCCCACATTTTTTCCAATAGACATGCCGTTGTCATTGAGGATTACCACCATCGGTTCCCCACTCTGCCCGGCGTCAGAGAGGCCCTCATAGGAGAGGCCCCCAGTCAGCGCCCCATCCCCCAGGAGAGCCACCACGTCATAGTCCGCCCCTGTGGCGGAGCGGGCCCGGGCCATCCCCAGGGCCACAGACACGGAGTTGGAGGCGTGGCCGGCAATGAAGGCGTCGTGGACGCTCTCCCGGGGCTTGGGAAAGCCGGAGAGGCCGTCCAGCTGGCGAAGGCTGTCAAAGCGCTCCTTCCGGCCTGTGAGGATTTTATGCACATAACTCTGGTGGCCCACGTCGAAGACCAGGCGGTCTTTCTCCGTGTCATATACCCGGTGGAGGGCCACCGTCAGCTCCACAGCGCCCAAATTGGAGGCCAGGTGCCCCCCGGTCCTGGAGACGTGCTCCAGAAGAAAGGCCCGCAGCTCCTGACACAGCGCGGGCAGCTCCTCCGGCTTCAGGGCCTTCACATCTGCCGGGCTGTTAATTTTATCCAATATATTCAAAACGCAAAACCTGCTCTCTGCATCAAAAAAATTCTGCCAAGGCAAAAGGCTATTGAATATCATAACAAAATTCCAGCCCTTTTACAAGAGTAAAAGGGCTGGTGATGCAAAAAATATGCATATTTTCATGAATATTTCCCCGCCTTATGACTGCCGCGTGGCCAGAGAGGCCGCCAGCTCCGGCAAAAAGCCGGGGTCGGGAAAAGGCTGGAGGTTTTCCACTGCATGGGCAGAGAGGTGCTCCACCATCTGCTGGCATTTCTCCGCGCCATAGAGGGTATAAAAGGTAGTCTTCCCCTCCTTCTTGTCGCCGCCTGTGGGCTTGCCCAGGGCTTCAGGGCTGCTCAGCTCGTCAAGCATGTCGTCCCGGATTTGGAAAGCCGCACCCAGGGCGGCGCCGTAGAACCCTGCCGCCTCCAACAGGGCATCATCTCCCCCTGCGGCGGCTACGCCCATCTGGCAGGCAGCTGTCAAGAGGCTGCCGGTTTTCCGGCCCTGCAGCTCTGTCAGAGCCGCCTCGTCCAGCGCCTTTCCCTCCCCCAGGAGGTCCAGATACTGCCCGCCGCAGATGCCGTCCACGCCGGCGGCGCCGGCGAGCAGCTCCGCGCACGCCGCCCGCCGCTCTGCCGGCAGTGTGCTTCGGAGAATGACGCCAAAGGCCTCCGCCTGGAGGGCATCCCCCGCCAGGAGCGCCTGCCACTGGCCGAATTTCACATGACTGGTGGGCTTTCCCCGGCGTAAATCGGCGTCATCCATGCAGGGCAAATCGTCGTGAATCAGGGAATAGGTGTGGAGCATCTCCACGCCGCAGGCAACCGGGAGTGCCGCCTCTGTATCGCCCCCGGCGGCGCGGCAGAACTCCAGCACCAGCACCGGGCGCAGGCGCTTGCCTCCCGCCAGCAGGCTGTATTCCATCGCCTTCAAAAGCCCGTCAAAGGGAAATCCCCGGGCTGCAAACTGCCGGGAGAGGGCCGCCTCCACCCTGTCCTTATACTCCGTATATCGGGGATGCATGGCTCAGTCCTCCCCGTCAAAGGGCACCGCCTCCGGCTCCCCCTGGGGGCCCTGCCGGATTTTCAGCACCTTCTGTTCCGCCTCGTCCAGCATCCGGGTGCAGGTCTTCACCAGCGCTGTGCCCTTCTCAAACAGAGCCATGGACTCAGCCAGGGGGGCTTCCCCCTGTTCCAGCTTCTGGACAATGCCCTCCAGCTCCGCAATGGACTCTTCAAAGCTTTTCTTTTTCGTCGCCATTTTTTGCTCCCTCTGCTTTTTTCCGCCGCCGGGGGGCTATTGCCTCCGCCGGTTCTGCTTCCAACACGCTGCACCGCAGGGCGCCTTTCTCCAGGCGCACCCGGATTTCCTCTCCGGGGGCTGCCTGGGCGCTGCTGCGCAGGGTCTCCCCCGCCGCCGTCTCCGCAATGGCATAGCCCCGGCCCAAAACTTTTAGTGGACTCAGGGCGTCCAGCTTGGCCGCCATCGCCCCACAGGCATGCCGCTTGGCCTCCAGCTGCTTTTCCCCGCTGTGCAGAAGGCGGTTTATGAGAAAATCCAGCTCCATCCGCTTTTGCTCTACATAGTTTCCCGGGCTGCGGAGTACCCGTCTGGCACCCAAGTCTGTCAAATGGGCCGAGAGCTCCCGGAGCTTTTTGGACATGGCCCGCTCCAGGGCCCGCCCCCGGAGGGCCAGGGTCTCCCGCAGCTCCGCCCGGTCCGGAACCGCCAGCTCGGCGGCATTGCTGGGCGTGGCCGCCCGCACATCCGCCACAAAGTCGGCAATGGTCACATCCGGCTCATGGCCCACGGCGGAAATCACCGGCAAATCCGAGGCGTAAATGGCCCGGGCCACTCTCTCGTCGTTAAAGGCCCACAGGTCCTCCATGGAACCACCGCCCCGGCCGGTGATAATCAAGTCCGCAATCTTTCTCTGGTTGGCGTAACGGATGGCCGCCGCAATCTCTCCCGGCGCCTCCGCCCCCTGGACCCGGACAGGCAGAAGCAACACCTCCGCCAGCGGCCAGCGCTTGCCCAAAACACGAATCATATCGTGGACTGCGGCGCCTGCCGCCGAGGTAATCAGCGCAATGCGCCCAGGATACCTGGGCAGGGGCTTTTTGTGGGCGGCGTCAAAGAGGCCCTCGGCGTCCAACTTGGCCTTCAGCTGCTGGAAGGCCACCTGCAAGTCCCCCGTCCCATCCGGCAGCAGGGCGCTGCAGTAGAGCTGGTATACCCCGTCCCGGGGATAGACAGCCACCCGCCCCATGGCCGTGACGGCCATGCCGTTCTCCGGCCGGAAGCGGAGCCGCTGGGCGTTGGAGCGGAACATAACGCACTTTAAGCTGCTCTCGGCATCCTTCAGCGTAAAGTAATGGTGCCCGGAGGGATACATCTTGTAATTGGACAGTTCCCCCCGGACATAGAGCCCCTCCAGCAGCGGGTCTGCCTCCAGCAGGCCCTTGAGATAGTGATTGAGTTGTGTAACTGTCAGTGTATTTCGCTCCATGGGGTCCTCCGCGTGCTATTCCCCGTCCCCGGAGGAAGTCGCCGCGCCCAAGACCTCCCGGGAGAAGCTGCCCAGGATGCCGTTGATAAAGGACACAGTCTCCGGCTCGTCATAGTTCTTTGCCAGCTCCACCGCCTCATTGATGGCGGCAGAGGGGGGCACCTCCGGCATGTACAGCAGCTCATACATGCAGCAGCGCAGCACCGCCAGGGCCGTCTTGGAAATCCGCCCCGGCTTCCATCCCTTGGAGAAGCGCTGGATGTAGCCGTCCAGCTCTTCCCGTTTCTCCGCTACACCCAGGCAGATTTGGGTAATATATGCCTCCTGCCGCGCATCCGGCTGCTGGGTAAAGAGCGAATCCTCCTCTGCCAGGGTGGAAAAGTGCTGCTTGTCCAAAAATTCTGCCACCTGGCTGCGCGCCTCCTCCGGCGTACCGGTGATGCTGAAGCTGAGCGTAACGGCAATCTCCCTGGCTGCTGTTCTGGTCATGTCTCTTCCCTCCGCAGGTGCGCGCAGGGCATGGGCAGCGCCCATACCCTGCGCGCATTTCATTTATTTATTGTTTCTCGAAACTGACGCCAGAAACGTGGACATTCACCACCGCGTGGAGGGCCGTCATAGCCTCCACGGAGGAGGCCACCGCCTCCTGCACTTTCTGCGCCACCTGGGTTACATTGCACCCGAAGCGGACCATAATCAGCACATCCACGGTGATATGCTCCTCATCAAAAGAAATCTTCACGCCCTTGGCAATGCTCTTCTTCCCAACGAAATCCGCCAGCTCACCGCCGGTGGTATTGGCAAGTCCTGCCACGCCCTCCACCTCGGAGACAGCGGCGGCCACAATCACGGCAATAACATCCTCTGCGATATGGATGCTCCCCTTCTCCTCCTGGGTCGTAATATAGTTCTCAGCCATAGTTTTCAGCCTCCTTTTGGTGTATCCGGTATTGTACCACAAATCCTACAAAAAGAAAAGTGGGAATCTGCCGGGATATATCCCTTTTCTGTCCGCATCCCCAAACAGAAAGCCGCCCCGCCTCCCACTAGAGCGGGCGGCGGGGCAAAAAAGGACATGGGGGAAGGGCTCATTCATCTTTCACTTCGATAATCTTAATCTGGTCGGCGGTATAATTAGTTTCCGATGTAATGGTGTCTGTAATCCGCGCTACGGACGCCTCGCTCAGCCCCTCCAGGGGTGCAGGCACCGCCACGGAGACCGTCTCCTCCGTCAGGAACACCACGCAGTCGGCAAAATCCTTGGCCAGGAGCATGTTTTCAATTTGGGCCTCCTGCATGGACCAGTTGGCCATCGCCGTAATGTCCGCCATGGCGCTGTCAATGGCCTCCTGGGAAGCGCTCTCCAGAGAGGCGGCACTCTCCAGGAGGCTCAGGGCCTCATCCCGGGACTGCTGCCGGCTCAGCCGCGCCTCGGCAAAATAGTCGGAGACCGACGCAGAGGTGGTATCTGTATCCGTCTCCGCCCCTGTTTCAGCGCTCTCATCCGTCTCAGCCAGGGTGGCCTCATAGTCTGCCTCCGCCTGGGCCATGGCCTCATCCTCCGCCTCCACCATGGCCTCGTCAGCCTGGCCCCATTTGTTGTTGTACGACCAGTTCAAGTACACCGCCGCACAGACAAACAGCAGAATGGTCGCCGCCACGATGTTCCGTTTCATGTTTTTCAAGGTGTCTTCCTCCTCTTTGCTTTACTGCATTTTTTTGACTGTAATCGCATCGCTGCCCAGGCCCGTAAAGGAGGCCACCGCCTCTGTAATGTCCAGACGGACCTGGGCGCTGTCCGCCCCCTGGCAGACAACCACCGCCCCCTGATAGACGGGGTAGAGATATTTGAGCTCCAGGGCCTGCTCCCCGCCGCTCCCGGCGGAGAGGATGGCGGGTCCCTCCTCCGTTTCGGCCACAATCCGCTCCGCAGTGCTCCGGAGAGAGAGGATAACCTCCACTTCCCCAGCTCCCTGGATTTGAGTCAGCAGCGTCTGGAGCCGCGCTTCCTCTTCCTCCAGAGAGAAGGCCGGCCATGTGCTCTCGCTCTCTCCTGCGCGCTCTGTCTCGCCGCTGCCCCCCGTAGGCAGGAGCAGCAGCACCAGCCCCAGGAGCAGCACCAGCAGCACATATTTGTTTTTCCCCAGCTTCGCTGCCAGGGCTTTCACGTCAAAGTTTTTCATTCAGCTCCAGTACTGCCTTTCTGCCGGTATTCCAAGCTCTGCTTCAATTATGCCGGCCAACGTCTCGCTCTTCCCTGCGCCCCCGGTATCGATATACACCGTGTCAGGACACCACGCAGACACATCCCCCCATTTCGCCGTCACCGTGACGGAGGTTAGCCCCAGGCCCAGGTCCTGTGCTTTGTCCAATATATATGCCGCGCATTCCGCTTCTATGATTGTTCTGGTGAGGCGGCTGGAGCTCTCCTCCGCCGCAGTTTCCCACTGGGCTGCTTCCTCCCGGTACCGGGCCAGATTCAGGGAGTAGGCAGAAAAATCAAGTTCCAGCACCGGGGACACCAGGGCAAATATCATCGCTACGCCGCAGACAAGCTGCAAAATCTTGTGTACCCGCCCCTTGGGTGTTACCTGCAGCGCTAGGGCTGTCAGCAGCCCCGTGGCCGCCAGGCTCAAAATCCACTGCCGCAGTGTCTCTGTCATGCGCTCACCGCCTGTATACTGGAAATTGCCGACACAAACAGCATCGCTGCCCCCACGCCCACCAGGGACAGCACAATGCCGAAGGCAGTGCCCAAGCTCGAAATCAACTGACTCAGCCGTCCACCGGGGAGGGCCGCCGAGAGGGAGGCCACCGCCTTGTACAGCAGGTACTGCACGCCCAGGCGCAGGAAGGGCACCAGGCAGACGCAGACCACCGCCAACATGCCGAAGATGCCAATGGCGTTGCGGATAACCCCAGCTCCTGCCACGATGGTGGAGGCGGCATCGGACAAAATACTGCCTACCACCGGCAGAGATGCACTCAGGGCAGTCTTTGTCACCCGGGTTGTCACTGCATCCGCTGTACCGGAGATAATTCCTGTCACACTGAGGTAGGCCGTAAAGAGGATAACCAGCACTGTCAGCAGGGAGGTACACAGCCACTTCAACAGCCCCGCTGCCCCCTCCAGAGAGGCGTTGTTCAGGGCTGCATTTGCTACCACCAGCGCAATATAGGCGTAGACCAGGGGGACAATGACATACTGGGCCACTGTGAGCAGCACATCCATAAAAAGGGCTGTGGCAGCATACT
>CAZRNK010000023.1:0-13084 GCA_964601435.1 uncultured Oscillospiraceae bacterium
AGTACGAAAATCAACAGCGCTATCCCTGGCTGGCCAGATAGGCCTCGGCGGCATGGGCGGCGTTGGCCCCGTCGGAAACGGCGGTGACAATCTGGCGGAGGGACTTGGCGCGGACATCCCCCGCGGCAAAGACGCCGGGAATGGCAGTGCAGGTGGTCTCATCGGCGAGGATATAGCCCGCGGCATCTGTGTCCAGTTTGCCCTGGACAAGGTCTGTGGCGGGAGTACGGCCGATGCTGATGAACACGCCGTCACAGGGCAGAGCAGTCTCTGCGCCCGTGTGGACGTCCCGGAGGGTGAGGCCGGAGAATTTGCCGTCCGTCTCCTGAAGGGCGGAAACTGTGGTGTTCCAGCGAAATTCCACGGTGGGCGCCGCCTCCAGCTGGGCGTGGTAGACCTTGTCGGCCCGGAGCGTGTCGCGCCGGTGGATAACAATGACCTTTTCACAAATTCGGGAGAGGAGCAGAGCGTCCGCCGCCGCAGAGTTGCCGCCGCCGACGACCGCCACGGTTTTTCCCTTGTAGGCCATGCCGTCGCAGGCGGCGCAGGCGTGGACGCCCCGGCCCAGCAGGGCGCTCTCTCCGGGGAGGCCCAGCTCCTTATGGTTGGCGCCGGTGGCGAGAATCAGGGCGCGGCCGTGGAAATCCCCTTCGCTGGTGTGGGCTGTTTTGACGGCGCCGGACAGCTCCAGGCCCGTCACGTCCGCCAGCTCCGTCTCTGCGCCGAAGCGCCGGGCGCCGGCCTCCATCTTCTCTGCCAGGGTGAAGCCGTCAATCCCCGCTTCGAAGCCGGGGTAGTTGTCAATCTGCTCCGAGAGGGCCATCTGCCCGCCGGCGGAGAGCTTTTCCAGCACCAGAACGGAGAGGCCCGCCCTGGCGCCGTAGAGGGCGGCGGTGTAACCCGCCGGTCCGCCGCCAATAATCAGGATGTCATAGATGTGCTCCATGGCGCGGCCTCACTGCCCCAGGTGACTGTCCAAAAAGGCGTCCAGCTTGGCCTTGGAATCCGGGGCAGTGATGCTGTCCACGGCCTGTCCACCCTGGAAGAGGATGAAGGTGGGGATGGTGTCCACCTGATATTGCTCTGCAATGGCGGGGAAATCATCGATGTTCACTTTCCCCGAAGTCAAGCTGTCGGCGCGCTGGGCTGCCGTCTTTTCATAGGCGGGGGCAATCCGGCGGCAATAGACGCACCAGGGCGCCCAGAACTCCACCAGGGTGGGCTTGTCCCCTTGAGCCAGGGTTGCCTGAAATTGCTGTGTATTCATCTCTAAAATCGCCATGAAAAAGTCTCCTTTCTCTGTATGTGACTTTGTAATTTCGTTTCTGGATACAGTATACCCCGATTTTACCGCTGATTCCGTGACTAGGTCACAAAAGGATTGCGATAGCGGTTTGACACCGGAAGGAAATTCCCGTATACTGGCACTGCGTCCCATGGGGAGAAGTGCCGGCATGGATATTTTATCGGAAATCCGCGGTACTTGCAATCCCCTTGCTGGCACAAGGCGAAAAAGAAATTTTTGAAAATTGGGGCTTGCGTCCGGGGAAAGAACGTGCTATAATGCGTAAAGCACGCGGGTGTAGTTCAATGGTAGAACACCAGCTTCCCAAGCTGGATACGAGGGTTCGATTCCCTTCACCCGCTCCAGCGCCGGGGCAAAGGCCGCTTTGCCCCGGCGCTTTTTCTTTGACTGGAGCCGCTGCGCCGGGGGAAAGTGAAAAAAGAACCGTCAGGTCAGGTATTTTTCCCTGTGGAGTTGCGTATTTCCAGCAGAGTGTGTATAATAAAATCATTCCATTTACAGAAAGGAGCCGTCCCAATGCCGGATGCAATTGAGAAGCTTCGAACGCTGGTTGCTGAGAGTAAATCCCTGGTATTTTTTGGCGGCGCCGGGGTTAGCACCGAATCCGGTATCCCGGATTTCCGCAGTGTGGACGGCCTGTACCGCCAGAAATATAAGTATCCGCCGGAGGAGATTCTGAGCCACCACTTTTTCGTGGAGAACCCGGAGGAGTTTTACCGCTTTTACTGGGACAAGCTGGTGATTCATGATGCAAAGCCCAACACCTGCCACCGCCGCCTGGCGGAGCTGGAGCGGGAGGGCAGGCTCCAGGCGGTGATTACGCAGAACATTGACGGCCTCCATCAGATGGCGGGGAGCAAAAAGGTTCTGGAGCTCCACGGCAGCGTCCACCGGTGCTACTGCGCCAGGTGCGGCAAGGACTATCCCGAGGCGTTCATCAACCACGGCCCGGAGGTGCCCCGCTGCACCTGCGGGGGCGTGGTGCGCCCGGACGTGGTCCTCTATGAGGAAGGGCTTGACCAGCAGGTGCTCGCCGAGGCCATCCACTACATCCGCCAGGCGGATGTCCTGATTGTAGGGGGGACCTCCCTGGTGGTGTACCCCGCTGCGGGGCTGCTGGATTATTACCGGGGGCACAGCCTGGTTCTAATCAACCGGGATGCCACGGGCCGGGATTCCAGCGCCGATTTGATTGTGCGGGCCAATATAGGCGAGGTTTTTTCGCAAATTTAAAAGCTTGTGGAGACGCTATGAAAACAGATATTTTATGTGTCCCCTTTGACAACATTACCCGGGGGGAGGCAGTGGAGCGGGCCATGTCCATGATTCAGGCCCATTCCGGCGGCTATGTGGTCACGCCCAACCCGGAGATTGTCCTCCAGTGCCGGGAAAATCCGGCGCTGCTGGCGGCAGTAACCGAGGCAGAACTGGTCCTGGCCGACGGCGTGGGGATTCAATATGGAACCAAAATCCTGGGCACGCCCATGGAGGAGCGGATTCCCGGCATTGACTTTGCCTCGGATGTCATGGCCCGCCTGGGGCAGCAGGGAGGCAGTATATACCTCCTGGGGGCCAAACCCGGCGTGGCGGATTCGGCGGCTGCGGCCCTGGCAGCGCGGTTCCCTGGGCTGCAAATTGCCGGCACAGACCACGGGTATTTTGAAGATGATGAACCGGTAGTGGCCCGGATTCGCGCCGCAAAGCCCGATTTCCTGCTGGTGTGCCTGGGGGCGCCGAAGCAGGAGTGCTGGATGCGCGACCATGCGGGCGCCGTCGATGCCGGGCTGATGGCCGGCCTGGGCGGCTGCCTGGATGTGTTTGCCGGGGTTGTCCGCCGGGCCCCGGCGGCCTGGCAGCGCCTGGGGTTGGAGTGGCTTTACCGCCTGCTGCGGGAGCCGAAACGCCTGGGGCGGGTCCTGAAATTGCCTAAATTTCTGTTTTTGGTTTTGGGCGAACGGATAAGAGGGAAAAATGATGCAAGGTAAGCTTATTGTATTGGAGGGCAACGACGGGAGCGGCAAGTCCACCCAGTACCGCCTGCTGCGGGAGCGGCTGGAGGCGGAGGGGGCTCCCTTTCGGAGCGTCACCTTTCCCCGCTATGACCAGGAGAGCTCAGTCCTCATCCGCATGTATTTGAGCGGTGCCTTCGGCAGCCATCCTGGAGATGTAAACGCCTATGCCGCCTCGGTGTTTTATGCCGTGGACCGCTATGCGGCCTTCCGGACAGATTGGGGAGACTATTACAAAGCTGGAGGGGTTATTCTCTCTGACCGCTATACCACCTCCAACGCCTGCCACCAGGGGGCAAAGGTGCCCCGGCAGAAATTGCAGTCTTTTTTGGACTGGCTCTATGATTTTGAATTTCGGATTATGGAATTGCCCCGGCCAGACCTGGTTTTGTACCTGGATGTGGATGTGGAGGCCTCCCAGCGGCTCATGCGCCAGCGGGAGGCGGCCCTGGGAGAGAAGGGCGACATCCACGAGACGGATTTGGCCTATCTCCGCGCCTGTCAGGAAACGGGGCGTTATGCTGCGGCGCATTACGGCTGGGAGCGGATTTGCTGCATGGACGGGGAGCGTCTGCGCAGCGTGGAAGAAATACATGAAGAAATCTACCAGAAGGTAAAGGAGGCCCTGTAAAATGGTCTATATTCTGCTTGGTGAAGGTTATGAAGAGATGGAAGCTGTCTGCCCGGGGGATATCCTCCGCCGGGGCGGCGTTGAAGTGGCCTATGTAGGCGTAGGCGGTTCCCAGGTCACAGGCGGCCACGGGATGGTCCTGCAGGCAGACCTGCAGCTAGCGGACGTCCGGCCCCAGGCCGGGGACTATGTGGTAATTCCCGGCGGCCTGGGCGGTGTGGAGTCCCTGGAGGCCAGCGCTGAAGTGGGCGATTTGGTGCGCGCCGCCCATAGATGCGGCGCCAAGCTCTGCGCCATTTGTGCCGGCCCCAGGGTTTTGGGCAAGCTGGGGCTTTTGCAGGGCAGGACGATTACCTGCTACCCGGGCATGGAGGCACAGATGGATGCCGGCGCCTGCACCGGGGAGAGCGTGTGCACAGACGGGGATTTGCTCACCGGGCGCGGCCCCGGCAGCGCCATGGATTTTGGCCTGGCCATTCTGGCGGATGCCAAGGGGCAGGCGGCCGCTGAGGCGGTCCGCAGCGCCATGCACTATGGAGAGTAAAGAAACGCAGCGCGCCCGGCTGCGGGCGCGGCTTCGGGATTTGGATGAATCCTATATCCGGGAGAGCGACGCCGGCATTTTGCGCCAGCTTCTGGTCTCCCCGGCCTTTTGGGCCCATGAGCGGCTTTTTGCCTACTGGAGCGTGGGCCGGGAGGTGGATACCCGCGGTATCCTGGATGCGGCCAGCCGGGCGGGAAAACAGGTATTTCTCCCAATCTGCCTGGAGGGGGGAGCGCTGGACTTTGCCGCCTGGTCGCCGGAACAGGCCCTGGAACGGGGCGCCTATGGTATCCCGATTCCGCCGGCAGACGCCCCGCGCAGCATGCCGGAGGCAGGCGATTTGCTTCTGGTGCCGGCCCTGGGCTATGACCGCCAGGGCTTCCGCATGGGGCGGGGCGGCGGCTATTATGACCGGCTTTTGAAGCGCAGCGGGGCGCTGGCCCTGGGATTGTGCCGGGAGGCCATGCTCCTGGAGGACCTTTGCCTGGAGCCCCATGACTGCCGGGTGGATTTTCTCGTGACAGAAGAAAGACAGCGGGGTCCGTTTGGACCCCGCCGGGAGATGCGGTAAAGGTAAAGTTTTATGTTTGGCTGCCGCACTTAGCAGCAGGAGTTGCAGTCGTTGCTGCAGCCACAGCTGCTGTTGCCGCCGCAGCAGAACAGGAGAATGAGAATCAGAATAATCCACAGGCAGCCGTTATTTCCATTTCCACAGAACATGAGGTAACCCTTTCTCCGCGCGAAATAGTTTTCAATCGTAATCCGGCCCGGCGCGGGAGAGCCTTTGGATGCGTATCCCTGGATGTATATTGGGTGCAACGGAGAGGCGCCTTTTGTTTCCGTCTGAGCCATCTTATGCCCAAGAGGGCCTGGTGGTGACGAAAGGACGGCCAGATTTTTTACCAAGGAGTAGCGCTATGTTTAAGAAGAAAAAAGGACAGGAAAACCCGGAGTGGGAGGATAGCAGCTGGGCGCCTGAAGAGGAGATTCCGGAAGAGGAACAGGAGGAATTCCTGACGCAGCGCCCGGAAGACGCCCTGGATGCCTATTCGGATGAGGAAGAAGACCTCTCTTTCTTTGACGACGGCGAGGACGAGGTGGAGATGCGCGATTACCACCCCATCCGCTTCCGCCGGGACGGGAAAACCGGTTGCCTGGGCGGGCTGATGTACGGCGTATTCGTTATCAGCGTGAGTATCATTTTGGCCTGCGTGGGCTGGATGTTTGCCTCCGATGTCCTGGCGCTGAACAAGCCGGAAGTCACAGCCAGCGTTACGATTCCGGAAGAAGCCTTTAGCGAAAAGGAAGTGGAAGTGACAGACGAGGAAGGCAATGTTGTCGGCACAGAGACAGTCCAGTCAGCGGACATTGACTACGTGGCCACAGCCCTGAAGGACGCGGGGCTGATTGAGTATAAGTTCCTCTTCAAGCTCTTCTCCCTGATTTCTGATGCAGATGTAAAAATTGACCCGGGCACCTATGAGCTGGATACCAGCCTGGATTACCGGGCCCTGATTACCAAAATGCAGATTGGCTCGGAGTCCCAGGTGGAGACCACGGTGACGTTCCCGGAGGGCTTTACTATGTATCAGATTTTCCAGCGTCTGGAGGAGAACAACATCTGCTCCGTGGAAGACCTCTATGACGCGGCGGCCAACTACGACTACTCCTACAGCTTCCTGGACGACATCCCGCTGGGGGATGCCTCCCGGCTGGAGGGCTTCCTGTTCCCGGACACCTACAACTTCTATGAGGGGATGTCGGCCACAGCGGCGATTGACGTCTTTTTGCTGAATTTCCACAATAAACTGACGGCGGATATGCTGGAGCAGGCGGAGGCCATGGGAATGACGCTGCGGGAAGTTGTGACGGTAGCATCCATGATTGAAAAGGAGGCGGCCAACGACGACGAGCGGGCGCTGATTGCTTCGGTCATCTACAACCGCCTTGCCATTGATATGCCGCTGCAGATTGACGCCACCAGCCTGTATACCCACCCCGACCACGAGGGCGAGCCGACGCAGGAAATGCTGGATGACGCCTCTGACCCCTATAACACCCGTATCAATACCGGGCTGCCGCCGACGCCGATTGCCAGCCCCGGCGCGGCGTCCCTGACAGCGGCCTTCCAGCCGGCCAGCACCAGCTACTATTACTACGCGCTGGATACAGAGACCAATACCCACCAATTCTTCACCAATTCCACCGATTTTGAGAATTTCCTGGCTACGCAGAACTATTAGGCGACGGCGCCGGAGTGAAGAAAAAACGCCGGATGACCGAGACAGTCATCCGGCGTTTTACTTGATTGAATATGGGAGGTAGACAGTATGCGGTTTCAAAAGAGAAAACTGGCGGATTTGCCCCAGTGCTATGCTGTGGGGACACTCTTTCAGGGCGGACAGCGGGTCTTACTGGCCGTCAGTGAGGGGGAAAACAAGCCCTGTATACGATTTTCCGGGCCGGATTTTTCGGAAAAAAGTCAGGTCTGGGATGGTCCGGGAGGTGCGATTGCCCTTGTGCCAGTTCCGGGGACGGATGGGGAATTTTTGTCGATACAGAAATTCTTCCGCCTATGGCAATGGGAAGGGGCAGAAGTCTGTTGGGTGTATCCCCAGGGAACGGGCTATAAGGTAAAGCGATTGGCGACGCTTCCCTATGTCCACCGCATCGATATCTTTGACGCGGAAGGCGTCCTGTATTTTCTGGGCTGTACAGCTACGGTGGAAAAAGACAGCCTGGAGGAATGGAAAACCCCGGGCCAGGTGCTGGTGGGCACGCTGGACACCGGGGCGCGGAGCCTGTCCCCCCTGCGGGTGCTCCGGGACGATTTCTGGAAAAACCACGGCTATTTCCGCCCGGAGGGGGCGAACTTTGGGCTGATTGGCTGTGACAGCGGCGTGTACCGGATTACCCCGCCCCGGGCCGGGGAGGACTGGCGCCTTGAGCAGCTGCTGAAGGCCCAGGTGAGCGATATGGCCCTGGCGGATTTGGACGGGGATGGGGGTACCTATATGGCCACAATTGAGGATTTCCACGGCCCCCATTATCGGGTGTATCACCTGGAGCCGGATGGGTTCCGGCAGGTTTATGAACACCCGGAGGTGTGTGAGCTCTACCATGTGGCCTGGGGCGGACGGCTCCTGGGCAGGGGAGCGTTCCTCGGGGGCTGCCGTCGGGGGAAAAAGGAGCTGTTTGCCCTGGCCCGGGAGGACGGAGAATTTTGCCTCCACCTTCTGGATACTGGGGTGGGCCCCAGCAATGTATGCGTGTTCCAGGACGGGGGCAGGGACTATATTTTCAGCGCCAACCGGGAGATTGGGGAGGCTGCGCTGTATACGGCGGAGTAGGTTGGTGCGGCGTCCGATTTCCCTATGCAGCCGCCGCACTCAAAGGTTCCCCGCCAGAAAGGCGATGGTGTCCTCTACGGCGCTGCGCTGGGCATCTGTCAGGGGGACGCCGGCGCTGCGGTGGTCATAGCTGCGGATGAAACCGCCCAGGTTTTCCTGGAGGACAGCGGCATGGCGGCGGAGGATGTCCAGCAGGGCGCGCTGGAACTGCTCAAAGGCGGCGGTGGAGAGCTCGCTGTCCGCGGCGCGGAGCATCAGCCCGGCGTGGCGGAGGCAAAAGGATTCCCGGGCAGAGAACTTTTTCTGGAAGTTTGCATCGCTTTTCCAGAGGTAGACGGTGTTCTGGACATATTTCTTCTCAAAATCCGCCATGCGGGTGCAGACATAACAGCTGCCTGCGGCCTGGGTCAGGGCGGCGCCGGGGGTGGGGGCGTCCTTTTTCCCAAAGAGGCGCCGGCCGCCGGAGGCCTCTGTGAGCAGCTCCCGGGCGCTCTGGGCCAGATGGCTCTCCAGCGTGAGGGCCAGGCTCAGCCGGTTTTTCATTTTCAGCAGGGCGCCATAGTGGGTGGGGCAGAAACCCAGGCGGTTGGTCTCCTGGCGTACGTCCGGCTCCATCATGGCCGCGCCCATAATGTACTCCAGGCTCTCTGTCTCCAGTTTCTGCCGGAGGGCGCACAGGGGGCAGCCCCCCGGTGTGTCAAAGGCCTCGTTAATGGGAATGGTATAGATGGTCTCAGCCATGGTGCGCCTCCTGACTGTTTTCTTGGAATTCCCAGGGGAGCGTGACCCAGGTGGGCTCCACACCCAGGGCGGGGAGGAGCTTGTCCAATACGTCCGCTGTCCGGAGCTGGAGGGTGCTGGTGCTCCGGCAGGGGTGGCAGCTGAAATAGGGGTCGTCCTTTAAATCGGTGTCCAGCAGGAGGCGGACCGCGTGCCCTTTGTCATGGATGAGGCCCAGGATGGAGACTGCACCGGGATGGACACCCAGGAGGGATTCCATAGGCCCCTCTCCGGCGAAGGAGAGGCGGGCGCTGTGGATTTGTGCAGAGAGGTATTTGGTTTTAAAAGGCTTTCCCCCGGGGAGGGACAAAAGATAAAACTCCGTCTGCTGCCGGTTGCATAAAAATAAATTTTTACAGACAGAGCTGCCCAGGACCGCCTCCACCTGGAGACAGTCCTGGATGGTGTCGGCAGCGTCGTGGTCTACCCGGTAGTAAGAAAGGCCGAGGCCGTCGAGAAAATCGTAACAGGCCTCTTCCGCATCGGAACGCCTGTCGGCGGGGCGGCCGCAGTAGCGCTGGTTGTCAATAAAAAACGGCATGATTTCAAGGCTCCCTTCTTGCAAAAGCCGTGGGGCTGGACTATAATATCTCTATATGCATCGGCCCTTATTATAAAGGATGACCGCCGGATATGCAAGCATGAGGGCACGCCCGGCGGCAGAAAAAGGAGCGGAGAAAAAAGAACATGGTAAAGCTTCTGGATTATACAATCCATCCATCGGATACAGATATGTTTGACTTTGCGCCGCCGGCAGCCCTGCTGCACCAGGCGCTGTATTCCACCATGCTCCGGGCGGAGTATGACGGCCTGCCCGCCCATGCACTTCTGGAAAAGCTCAATGCCGTCTGGATGCTGGCGGCCATGCGTCTGGAGCTGCGCAGGCCCATTCACCCCCTGGAGACAGTGCGCTTTTCTGTCTCGTCCAGGCTGCTGGCAGGGGGGACCTATACCCGGCGAATCCAGCTGGACATCGGCGAAGAGCAGGTGGGGGACGCCTTTATGAACTTCATTGTGGTGGAGAAGGACGCCCGTCGGATTGTCCGGCCCAAGGTGCTGGAGGAAATCTGGCAGCTCCCCATGGAGCAGGTGGATTTCCAGCGCCTGCGCCGTCTGCGCCCGCCGGAGAACTGGCAGGAGGCGGGGACTGTGGCCATCCGCTGCAGCGACTGCGATGCCAACGGCCATCTCTACAGTATGAACTACGCCTCCCTGGCCTGTGACTGTGCCCAGTACTGGGAGGGGGAACGGAAATTCATGCGGGCTATCCAGGTGGATTTCAGCTCGGAGGTGCGACCGGGTACCCTCCTGCAGATGGAGCGGGAGACGGTGGACGGCGTTGTCTATATCCGGGGTGTCAAACCAGAAGGGGCGACGGCTTTCTACGCCGCGTGTGAAATGGAATCTCTCCCTTGACTTCCGCAGGGGCAGAGCTTACAATAACAAAAACGAAAGAGAAAAGGAGCGTGGAAGCCGATGGAAATGAACCCCAGCTACGCAGGCAGATTTGCTTTTGAAGGATTGACTTTTGACGATGTACTTTTGATTCCTGCGGCCAGCAGTATTCTCCCCGCAGATATTGATTTGAAGACAAGGCTGACCAATAAAATCTCGTTGAATATCCCGCTGGTCAGCGCGGCCATGGACACGGTGACGGAGTCCCGCATGGCCATCGCCCTGGCCCGGGAGGGGGGCATCGGCGTAATTCATAAAAATATGTCGATTGACGCCCAGGCCGACCAGGTGGACATGGTCAAGCGCTCAGAAAACGGCGTCATTACCAATCCATTTTCCCTGTCTGCCGGCCACACCCTGGCGGATGCAGACGCCCTGATGGCCAAGTTCCGCATCTCCGGCGTGCCCATTGTGGACGAAACAGGCCGGCTGGTGGGCATTATCACCAACCGGGACATGAAATTCGAGGAGGACATGACCCGGAAAATTGAAGAGGTCATGACCAGCGACAGGCTCATTACCGGCCGGGAGGGGACCACGCTCCAGGAGGCCAAGAAGATTCTTCAAAAGCACAAGATTGAAAAGCTGCCCATTGTAGATGAGAATTTCAAGCTCAAGGGGCTCATTACCATCAAGGACATTGAGAAGGCCCTCACCTATCCCAATGCCGCCAAGGACGCCAAGGGCCGCCTGCTGTGTGCTGCGGCCATCGGCGCCACCAGCGATGTTCTGGACAGGGCCGGCGCCCTGGTGGATGCGGGCGTGGATGTGCTGGTGCTGGACAGCGCCCACGGCCATTCGCGCAACATCTTAAACTGCGTTACAAAGGTGAAGAACGCTTTCCCGCAGGTGGAGCTGATTGCCGGCAATGTGGCCACCGCTGAGGGCACCGAGGCCCTAATTCAGGCGGGGGCGGACTGCGTCAAGGTGGGCATTGGCCCGGGCAGTATCTGTACGACCCGCGTGGTTGCCGGGATTGGCGTGCCCCAGGTGACGGCAATCCTGGAGAGCGCCCAGATGGCGGACCGCTATGGGATTCCCATTGTGGCAGACGGCGGCGTCAAATACTCCGGCGATATTGTTAAGGCCCTGGCCGCCGGGGGCAGCAGCGTGATGCTGGGCTCGCTGTTTGCCGGGTGCGAGGAGAGCCCCGGAGACACGGAGGTGTTCCAGGGGCGCCAGTTCAAGGTATACCGGGGCATGGGCTCCCTGGGGGCCATGGCCAAGGGGTCCAAGGACCGGTATTTCCAGGAGGACAACAAAAAGCTGGTACCGGAAGGGGTAGAGGGGCGTGTGCCGTACCGCGGCCCCGTTTCGGAGACAATTTACCAGATGATGGGCGGCCTGCGCTCCGGTATGGGCTACTGCGGTACCCCCACCATTGAGGCGCTGCGCACAGAGAGCCGCTTTGTGCGCATTACCAGCGCCGGACTGAAAGAGAGCCATCCCCACGACATCTATATCACCAAGGAAGCGCCCAACTATACCATGAATCCCTGACCGGCGCACAAAAAGGCGCACTTCAGATTTTCTGAAGTGCGCCTTTTGCATGGACTTGTTTCCAATTGCCAGGACTTCCGCTGAGGGGCGCCTGGCATGCCAAAGTTAAGTCGTCTTTACAGCCGCTCGCCCCGGTCGACGATGATGTTCTGCCCGCTGACAGCGCTGGCGTCGTCGCTGGCCAGGAACAAAATTACCTTGGCCTGCTCCTCAGCCCGAATCATGTGGGGATAGTCGTGGACATGGCTGTGGCTGGTGAGCTTAATCATCTCCTTGTCCGCCCCGGCAAAGTTGGACGGGTCAAACAGTGGGGTGGCCGTGGGGCCGGGGCTGATGGCGTTGGTGCGGATGCCCCGGGCATAATACTGAATGGCCAGGTTTTTGGTCAGGGCAATGACGCCGTTTTTGGCGGCGCTGTAGGAGACGCCAGCGCAGCCATAGGCCCCGCCGATGGACGCCACATTGACAATTGCGCCCTGGCCCTGGGCCTCCATATGGGGGAGCACTGCCCGGCAGAAGCGGATGACGCCCTTCAAATCCGTATCAATGACCTCTTCCATCCATTCGTCGGTGATGTTTACAGTGGAGCAGTGGCGGTCGCCAATGCCGGCGTTGTTTACCAGGATATCCACCTGGCCGTAAGCGGCCATGGCCTGCTCCACGACGCGGTTTACATCCTCCGTTACCCGTACATCCCCGGGGACATACATCACTTCGCCGCCCTCGGCAGCAATCTCATCGGCCACCCGCTTGAGCTCGGCCTCCCGGCGGGCAGTCAAAACCACTTTGGCCCCCTCCTTGGCAAAGAGCTTGGCCGTGGCCTCGCCAATTCCGGAGTTGCCGCCTGTGACAATGGCAACTTTTCCATCCAATTTACCCATTATTCTGACTCCTTCCTATAGAAATTAAACCAATTTTTCGCCCAGCTTTTCCCCGCCTAACACATGGAAGTGGAGGTGGGGGACCGTCTGGCCCGCGCCGGCGCCACAGTTGGACACCACGCGGAAATCTGTCAGCCCCATTTCCTTTGTCACTTGGGCGATGACAGCGAAGAGATGCCCCACCAGGGCGGCGTCGTCCTGGGTAACCTCCCCGCAGGAGGGGATATGCGTCTTGGGAATTACCAGAAAATGCACCTTCGCCTGGGGATTGATGTCATAAAAGGCGTAGCACAGATCGTCCTCATAAATTTTGTTGGAGGGAATCTCCCCTTTGATGATATTGCAGAACAGGCAGTCGGCATCCAGCTTCAGTACGTCGGACATTTTTCCTTTCCTCCTTTTCTTCCGCCTGGGTGTGTCAGCGCACCGGGGTGTAGTCGATTTCCGATACCTCGCCGGTGGCCTCCAGCTTGAAAATTACGGGGCGCAGGCCGTCGTTGCACGAGCAGATGGCCACGCCGGGCTTGCGAATCCAGTCGCCGTAGTAAAACAGTCCGTCTCCCGCCCCATGGGCCAGGGCAAAGACGTATTGATAGATGGCCTTCCACGCCTCATCGCACAGCCCCTC
>CAZRNK010000023.1:13184-14448 GCA_964601435.1 uncultured Oscillospiraceae bacterium
CATCCACCAGATTTGGGAAATGGGGTTTGCGCCGGCGCAGAATAAGACGAAAGTCAAAAACTGTCGGAAATTGTCCGCCACCGGCAGGACATAGGTGCCGGGCTCGCCCATCGCCGGGTCCACGCAGAACACCCGCTCGTCCTCCGGCAGGAAGATAAAATGGACGCCGTCACTGCCGAGACGGCCCACCGGCTCCCCGTCCACCGGGTCGCAGAAATAAGGCGCCTGGGGCACGCCGGGCTCCAGCAGGCCGATAGAGCCAAAGTCAATATCCAGGCCCTGAAAGACCTGTAAATCATCCCGGCTCATTCCTGAACCCCCAGCTTCATGGACACGATATTGTCTACAATCGCCAGGGCGTTATCCACCATCAGCACATCCTTGCCGCCGCCCATGGCGCTGTCCGGCTTGCCGCCGCCGCTGCCGCCGGCAATGGCAGATACCTGCTTGACAATGTCCCCAGCCTTGACGCCCTTTTTTACGGCCTCCGGGCCGCAGACCGCCAGGAACGTGATTTTATTGTTGTTCACTGCCGCCAGGACAGCCACCACGTTGGGGATCTTTTCCCGGGCAATATCGCCCATCTGCCGCAGGCGGGCGGCGTCTGCCTCGGGGATGGTTGCGGTGATAATCTTCAGCCCGCCCAAATCGTGGGCGCCGAAGATAATCCGCTCCGCCTCGTTGGCGGCCTCCCGGGCTTTGAAGCGCTCTACCAGCTGGTGGAGCTGCTTTACATCGCTCATAATGGCCTGGGCCCGCTCCAGCAGCTCGTTGGGCTTGGCCTTGAGCACGCTGGCGGCCTGGCGCAGGAGCAGTCCATTGTGGTTCATCTGCTCCAGGGAGGCCCGGCCGGTAATGGCTTCAATCCGGCGGACGCCGCTGGCCACGGAAAATTCACTCTGAATATTGAACATGCCCACCTTGGCCGTGTTGTCCAGATGGGTACCGCCGCAGAACTCCACGCTGTAGCCGCCGCCCATGTCCACAACCCGGACGATGTCGCCATATTTCTCTCCAAAGAGGGCGATGGCCCCCCGCTGCTTAGCCTCTTCAATGGGCAGCTCCTCCGTCACAACGGCGTAGCCCTCCAGAATGGCCTCGTTGACGGCGGCGCTCACCTGGGCGAGCTCCTCCGGCGTCATGGCAGAAAAATGGGTGAAGTCGAAGCGCAGCCGGTCCGGCTCCACCAGGGAGCCGGCCTGGTGGACATGGTCCCCCAGCACAGTGCGCAGGGCCTTGTCCAGCAGGTGGGTGGCGGTGTGGG
>CAZRNK010000024.1:0-14305 GCA_964601435.1 uncultured Oscillospiraceae bacterium
ATTCTTTTTTGTATAATAAATATATTATTTAACTTTTTATTTACTATACTAAATCATTTGCAGGATGTAAATTCTGTGAATTCTTTTTTTCATGGTCTTTGTGGTAGGAGGCGCTATCCGTGATTAAACTGGTCAACGTCAATAAGTTTTTTGGAAACCTGCATGTTTTGAAGGATGTGAATCTTCAAGTTGCAGAAGGGGAGAAGCTGGTCATTATTGGCCCTTCCGGTTCGGGGAAAAGCACCACGGTGCGCTGCATGAATTTCCTGGAGGAGCCTACCTCGGGAGAGGTATATATTGACGGCGTGCAGCTCACTCATAAGAACAAGACCGAGATTGTCCGCAGCTCCACTGCCATGGTGTTTCAGCAGTTTAACCTCTATCCGCACAAGACGGTGCTGGGAAATTTGACTTTGGCGCCGATTAAGCTCCAGAAGGTGTCCAAGGCAGAGGCAGAGGAACGGGCCTATAAGTATCTGGATATTGTCGGGCTCCGGGACAAGGCCCTGAGTTATCCGTCTACACTCTCCGGCGGCCAGCAGCAGCGTGTAGCCATTGCCCGGGCGCTGTGCTCCCGCGCCAAGATTATCCTCTTTGACGAGCCGACCTCGGCGCTGGACCCGGAGACAGTCCAGGAGGTGCTGGACGTCATGGTCCGCCTGGCCAGCGAGAAGAACATTACCATGGTCATCGTTACCCACGAGATGGGCTTTGCCCGCCAGGTGGCGGACCGGGTCATTTTTATGGACGACGGACGCATTGTGGAGGAGGGCCCCCCTGAGCACTTCTTTACCAATCCGTCGGAAGAGCGCACGAAGGCGTTTCTGAGCAAGATTTTGCGCTGAAAAGGCTTGTTCTGGCACAATGGCGTGTCTGCAAGAATAGAATCCCATTTTAAATAGGAGGACTACAAACATGAAGTGGAAAAAATTGATTGCTTTGCTTTTGGCAGCCGCCATGTGCTTTGCTCTGGCCGCCTGCTCCGGCGGTACGACAGAGACTGCTGCCCCCGCTGCCGATGGTACGAATGCGCCGGAGGCCTCTGGCTCGGGCGAGCTGGCCGCTGACGTCCAGGCTATTGTGGACCGGGGCGTGCTGCGCGTAGGCGTAAAGAGCGACGTGCCCGGCTTCGGCTATCAGGATGTGCTGACTGAGGAATACTCCGGCATGGAGATTGATTTGGCCTATGCCATTGCAGAGTCCCTGGGAATTAGCGATGTGCAGTTTACGGCTGTTACCGCTGCCACCCGCGGCCAGCTTCTGGACTCCGGCGACATCGACATGGTCATTGCCACCTTTACCATCACGGATGAGCGGCGGGAGAGCTGGAACTTCACGACTGCCTATTATACGGATGCAGTGTCCCTGCTGGTGAAGACCGACAGCGGCATTGAGGACTATGCCGACCTGGAGGGGAAGGTCATTGGTGTTTCCACCGGCTCTACCTCCATGGAGGCCCTGATTGCTGCTGCCGCGGAGAATGGCGTTACTCTGACCCAGGCGGACAACTTCTCTGAGTATGCCACCTATCCCGAGATTAAGACCGCGCTGGACGCTGGGCGTGTGGACGCCTTCTGCGTGGACGGCTCCATCCTCTCCGGTTATCTGGATGACACGGTCCATATCCTGGAGTCCGTCCGTTTCTCCCCGCAGGAGTACGGCATTGCCACCGCGCTGTCCAACACCGGCCTGGCCGAGTATCTGGACAACCTGATTACCACCTGGCTCTCTGACGGCACCATCGACCAGATGATTTCTGACAACGGCGTGGCCGCCTCCTTCGAGGGTTAATGGAAGTTCGCAAAATTGCCCATTGGGGAGCCGGAACGCTTGTTCCGGCTCCATGGGCCGTAAGCAGAGGATATTTAATTACCTGAACAGGGGGAGAATTGGCCTCTTGTCGGGTTTGGAGCCGGAGCGAAGCTGTTCCGGCTCCGTCAGGAGCACCCCGGCGGTGCGTTCGGGATGCCCCTGACGGAGTTCGACTCCATCAGAAGGGGGTTCTTTTTTCATGATTGAGCAAATCTTGACGCCATGGCGTTGGCAGCGGCTGCTGAGCGACTGGCCGGTGCTGCTTCGCGCTTTTCTTACGACCCTGGAGGCCGCTGTTTTGGCGCTGCTCCTTGCGCTGGTCCTGGGCGTCATTTTTGGACTGATGTCCTCGTCCCGTCACCGGCTGCCCAGGCTGATTGCCAGAATCTATGTGGAGTTCTTCCAGAACACACCGCTGATGATTCAGCTGTTCTTTGTGTTTTTTGCGCTGCCCTATGCCGGGATTTCCCTGCCCGCTTTCGCCTGCGGCGTACTGTGCGTGGGCATCTACACGGGTGCATATATTTCTGAAGTTGTCCGGGCGGGCATTGAGTCCATTCCTGTCGGGCAGACGGAGGCAGCCTATTCCCAGGGCTTTACGTACCTCCAGACGATGGTGCTGATTATTTTGCCCCAGACGGTGAAGATTGTACTGCCGCCGCTGGTCAACCAGTGTGTCAACCTGATAAAAAATACCTCTGTGCTGGCAATGGTGGCCGGGGGCGACCTGATGTATGTGGCCAATAACTGGGCCACAAACGGCAACGCCAGCTATGGGCCGGCCTATCTGATTATTGGCGTGCTGTATTTCTGCCTGTGCTTCCCCCTGTCTACCTGGGCCCGCCGCTATGAAGAAAAGCTGAAGCGCCAGGACCTCCAGCTCTCTGAGGAAGCAATCGAAACGGAGGTGGCTGCCTGATGCTGGACTATTTAAGCGAGCTGTTTTCCCCCGCGATTCTCACCTACCTGCTCCGGGGCTTTGCCATTACCCTCCGGGTGGCTGTCATTGCCATTGTGCTGTCCATTATTTTCGGCACGATTTTGGGCCTGATTCGCACCTATGCCCCCAAGCCCCTGCGAAAACTGGCCGGGGCCTATATTGAGTGGTTTCGGAATACGCCAAACCTCCTGTGGGTAATGGTCTGCTACATTGCGGCGCCTCTTCCCAACGACTGGGCCAGGTGTGCCATGGCCTATGTTCTGTTTACCTCGGCAATGATGGCAGAGATTGTCCGCGGCGGGCTGAACGCCATTCCCAAGGGGCAGTTTGAGGCCGCCCATTCCCAGGGCTTTACCATGGTGGGGACGCTGTGGTACATTATCCTGCCCCAGTGCTTCAAGCGCATTGTTCCTACAATGCTCAGCCAGGTTATTACTGTGGTGAAGGATACCTCTTTCATGGCGCAGGTGGCCGTGGCGGAGCTGCTGTTCCGGACGAAGAACCTGATGAGCATTTTCTACAATGTGGTTGGGCGGCAGATTACAGTTACAGACGTGTTCCTGCTCTTTGGATTTGCCACACTTTTGTATTTCATCGTCAATTTCACCCTGTCCTGTATTGTGCGGTATCTCCAGAAGCGCCGCAGTGCCAGTGCAGCGAAGCAATTGACCACTACACATGATTAGTCATAGAGCGAAAAGCCCCACCGGCTGGCTTTGCCTGAGCCAGGCCGGTGGGGCTTTATTTGATTGCAGCTTTAAAACTCGTCTTTAATCTGGCGGGTGAAGAGCTCTGTAATGGTGGTGGAGCAATCGGCCCCCTCATAGAACACGCGGTAGACCGCCTCACAAATGGGCAGCTCCACGCCGTAGGTTTTTCGCAGCTCCATGAGGGCGGCGGCGGTATAGTAGCCCTCCGCCAGTTGGTCATAGGGCTTGCCCTGCACCAGCAATTCTCCAAAGCGGCGGTTGTGGCTGTGGGGTGAGAACACCGTCGCCTCATAATCCCCCAGGTGGCAGAGGCCATAAGCGGAGAGCTCGCTGCCGCCCATGGCAGAGATAAGCCGGGCAATCTCCCGGGTGCCCCGACTCATAAGGGCCCCCTTCAGCGTGCCCAGGCCCATGCCGTCCAGCACGCCGGCGGCTATGCCGATGACATTCTTGGAGGCGGCGCCGATTTCGTTGCCGATTAAGTCGGTACCATAGTAAAAACGGATTAAATCGCTGGAGAAAGCGTCCACCAGGCGGCGCTTTACCGCGGCATTTACGCTGTCAATGACCATGCAGTTGGGCACGCCCCGGTAGAACTCCTGTACATGGCCGGGGCCCAGCCAGACAGCCACGGCGTTGGAGGCGTCTGTGGCCTGGGACGCAACCTGGGAGAGCCGGCGGCCAGTGGAGACCTCAATCCCCTTCATGCACAGCACCAGCGTAATATTGCGCAGCGCCAGAGGCCGGAGCTCTTCCATGAGCGCAGAGAGGGCCTGAGAGCCGACAGAGATTACCAGGATTTCTGCACCGGTGGTGGCGCGGCGTAAATCCGTGGAAAGGACAATATCCTCCGGCAGCGTGAGAAAGTCGTTGGTCCGGTCCTTCAGGAACCGCTGCATCCGCGGAGAGGATGCCCGGCCATATAAAGTGACTGCATGCCCGGCCCGGTTGAGATACCAGGCGATAAAACTGCCCCAACGGCCGCAGCCGATAACAGTGATGCGCATGGCGCCCTTAAAAGCCCAGATTGAGGCCGCCGGTCAGCTTGGACATGTTCTCTGCGGCGGCAGTTTCCGCTTTGCGCAGGGCCTCGTTCACTGCAGCAATCACCATGTCCTGGAGCATTTCCACATCGTCCGGGTCCACTGCCTCGGGGTCAATGGTGAGCTCGGTAATTTCCCGCTTGCCACTGACGGTAGCGGTGACTACGCCGCCGCCGGCCGTGGCGGTATAGCTGGCCTGATCCAGTTCCTCCTGCATTTTCAGCAGGTCTTTCTGCATCTTTTGGGCCTGTTTCATCATATTCATGTTCATGCCGCCGCCGTAGCTGCCGCGAAAACCACCTTTTGCCATACAAGTGACCTCCTATTCAAATCGTACGTTTCCAAATTTCTTTAAACCGTCCAGCTTGTCCTCGGCCGGAGCTGCTTCCGGCGAGCCCAGGTTCAGGCGCAGGGCCATATCCTGGCCGCAGACGCGTGTGGCGGCTGCCCGGAGCAAATCCTGATTGGCCGGCTTTTTTAAAAGTTCCAGGGTAAAGCTGTCCTTGACATAGATTGTAAGTACATTGCCGGAAAAGACGCCCTGCGCCATACCGGGACTGTGCAGGAAGTTATAAATGCCCAGGGCGGCATTGTTGCCCCGGAGAGATTCCACCAGGGTGTCCCAATTCCCGGCTTCTACAGACGGAGCCGGTGCAGGGGAGGGGGGAGCTGCTGTCGCCGCCTCCTTTGTCTGCTTGACAGGCGGAGAGGCGGGACTCTCGGAGTCCGCGGCCGCCGGAGCTTCCTCCCAGGGCGGCCTGTCTGCTGCTTTCACCGGTGCTGCCGGGGACGCAGCCTTCGCAGGTGCGCCGTTTGCCGCCGCAGTCGGTTCGGGTTCCTCCCAGGGGGGGCGTGCCGCATCTGAATCCGGGGTTTTCCCGGGCGCTCTGGCCGCCGTTTTGGGCGTTTGCGCCGGGCGTGTGTTCTCCGCGCCGGAGGGGAGGCCCTGTTCCAGGCGCTCAACCCGCACCTGCAGCGCAGAGAAATCCGGGCTGAGTTCCGGCTCGCAGAGGGAAACCAGGCAGAGCTCTGCCGTGATTTTGGGATTCACACTGCCGCGCATGGCGGCGAGAGAAGACTGGATTGTGGAAATATTCCGGAGCAGTGCGTTGCCGGAGAGGGCGCCGCGGAAGCGGCGGAGCGTCTCATCGTCATAGCTGCCGCTCAAAAGCTCGGTGGCGCTGTTGGGCGCTACCTGAAGCATCAGTATGTCCCGAAGCAGAGACTCCAGTTCGCCCAGGAGCCCGGCGGGGTCCTTGCCCTCCTGCCAGAGGGTTTGGAACCGGGTCAGGGCGGCGCCGGTGCTGCCGGAGAGAATGTCCTCCAGAAGGGCGGCGGTATCCAGGCTGCCGGCCAGTCCCATGGCGGAGAGCACTGCGGCTGTGTCAATCGTTGGGTTCGCCGCGCACTGGTCCAGTAGGGAGAGGGCGTCGCGCATGCCGCCGTCCGCCAGCCGGGACAGCAGCGCCGCGGCCTCTGGCGTCAAATTCAAATTCTCCTGGGCGGCAATATATTGAAGGTGGCTGGAAATTGTCGCTGAATCAATCCGCTTAAAGCTGTGCCGCTGACAGCGGGAGAGAATGGTGGCGGGGACCTTATTCAGCTCCGTTGTGGCCAGAATGAACATCAGGTGCTCCGGCGGTTCCTCCAGAATTTTCAGCAGGGCGTTAAACGCAGAGAGGGAGAGCATGTGTACCTCATCGACGATATAGACCCGCTTTTTCACAGAGGCGGGGGAAAAAACCGCCTCCTCCCGCAGGGCGCGGACATTGTCCACACCGTTGTTGGAGGCGGCGTCCAGCTCCACGACATCCAGGATGGAGCCGTCTTCGATGCCAAGGCAGGACTTGCACTGGCAGCAGGGGTTCCCATTCTGGGGATTTTCACAGTTCACAGCCTTGGCCAGAATTTTGGCGCAGGTCGTCTTACCGGTGCCCCGGGTGCCAATAAACAGGTAGGCATGGGAGAGGCGGCCGGTCTGCACCTGATTTTTTAATGTCTCCGTTATGTGGCGCTGCCCGACGACCTGGTCAAAAGTCTTTGGGCGCCATTTCCGGTAAAGTGCCTGATACATGAAAATAAACCTGTCCTTTCTCAAAAACAGGAAGGGAATCTGGCGAATTGCCAGTCCCCAGAAAAAGACACGGTCCATGGCAAGACTGCACACCTGGCTCCGAATGCTGGGATATGCCCGTTACCGGGGCAGCCGGCTCAGTTCCGGCGCCCTCACGGCACACGGCGGCGCCCACTTAATGCTGCTCGGTTCCCCGCCTGACATGGTTCATGGGTTTCCGTTGCGCGAGACCGGAACGTCAACGCTGCTTACCCCGGGCAGACGGCACATCACATATCCTCGGCCAGGAATTCATCCCTGCTATAGCGGATTGCAGGTTACAGGGCACCGCTGGCTCCCCGACTAGTGCAGCCTTGCCACAGACCGTGGCTCATATTATACCGCAATGCGGCGGTTTTATCAAGATGAAAGTAGAATATTTCATTTGCTGTGGAAATTCGTGCTATCTATGGTGCCGGCGGGGCCACTGGTTCGTCTCCGCTGGCCAGGTCGGCTAGGGTAATGCCGTCAAGATATTCGCGAATTACTTTTTCCAGGCCGCGCCACATGGAGATGGTGCGGCATTCCGCTGTACGGGAACACTGGGCGATGTCCTGGGCCAGGCAGGAAACAGGAGCCAGGGAATTTTCCGTCAGCCGGAGAATTTCGCCCACTGTACACGTCTCCGGCGCTTTGTTCAGGCGGTAGCCCCCGCCTTTGCCCCGGAGGCCCACCAATAGCTTCGCCTTTACCAGCGACTTTAAAATAATCTCCAGGTATTTTTCCGAGATTTCCTGCCGCTGGGCGATTTCCTTCAGGGGGATATACCCCTCCGACTGATGCTCTGCAAGGTCTATGAGAACCCGGAGGGCATACCGGCCCTTTGTGGAAATCATCATGGTGCTCAACTCCTAATCTGGGATAAACCTATTATACCGCATGGTTAATAGGATTTCAAGGAAATTGAAAAACTTCTTTCTGACAGATTGACAGATAGAGATGCGCCGTATATAATTTTTTATAACCTATTGGCAAACTTGGTATAAATCTTTTCCCTGCTGCAGCGGGTATTCATAGAGGAGGAATGAGAAATGAGCAGGATTTATGGGTCGGCAGAAGAGCTGATTGGAGGGACACCCCTTCTGGAACTGAAACGTTTGGCAAAGGCGAAAGGGCTGGAGGCGCGGGTTCTGGCGAAGGTGGAGTTTTTCAACCCTGCCGGTTCGGTAAAGGACAGGGTTGCCAAAGCCATGCTGGATGACGCCGAGGCCCGGGGCGCGCTGAAGCCCGGGGCTGTTATCATAGAGCCCACCTCCGGGAATACCGGCATCGGCCTGGCCTCCGTGGCCGCGGCCCGGGGCTATCGGGTCATCATTGTCATGCCCGACTCTATGAGCGTTGAGCGCCGCCAGCTCATGAAGGCCTATGGCGCCGAGCTTGTCCTGACGGAGGGGGCCCGGGGAATGAGCGGGGCGATTGAGAAGGCAGAGGCCCTGGCCCGGGAAATCCCAGGCAGTTTTATTCCGGGGCAATTTGTGAACCCGGCCAACCCGGAGGCGCACCGGCGCACCACGGGTCCGGAAATCTGGGCAGACACGGACGGGCAATTGGATATCTTTGTAGCCGGCATTGGCACCGGCGGTACCATCACCGGCGCAGGCAGCTATTTGAAGGCGCAAAACAGCGCCATCCAGGTCGTAGGCGTGGAGCCGGCTTCCTCCCCCTTTCTTACAAAGGGCACAGCGGGCACCCATCAGCTCCAGGGCCTGGGTGCAGGCTTCAAGCCGGAAATCTTGGATTTGTCGGTGTGCGATGCCATCCTTCCGGTAACGGATGAGGATGCTTTCGCGATGGGCCGGGAGATTGGCCGCCGGGAGGGAATCCTGGTGGGAGTCTCTGCCGGTGCGGCGGTGTGGGCCGCTGTGGAGCTGGCTAGGCGGCCGGAGAATCGGGGGAAAACGATAGTGACGCTCCTCCCGGATACAGGGGACCGGTATTTGTCAACGCCCATGTTTGAGGAGTGATGTATTTTTTGAGGGAGGAAATCGCCGTGAAGCTATCGGTTATGACGCTGCCGCTGCTGCCTGCGCCGGAGATTCCGGGCCTTGTCCGGACACGGGCGCCGGAAACAGTGCCCAGCCTGGAGGATATCTACTGCCAAATCCGGGATGCCGGAGGGAAATATCTGGACATTTCCTCCATGGATTTTCAATATGGCGGGGAGGAAGCTGTGGTGCGTGCCATGGAAGCTTCCGGACTCCCCTGCGCCTGCTATCTGGCCTTTATTCCCGCCCCCGGGATTACCCCTGCGGATAATGCCCAGGCTGTGGAGGCAGGCAAGGCGGCAGTGGAGCAGGCTTTGCGGCTTGGGGCCCGGGTGATGATGTTTGTCCCCTCTGACAACCAGGAGGCTGTGGCGTCAATGAGCCGGCAGGCGGTGGCGGACGCTTTTGCAGCGGTACTGCGGCCTGTAACTGCCTATGCCGCCGAGCGGGATGTCACGGTGGTCATTGAGGACGCGCCCCACCGGGAATTTCCCATGTGCAGCGAGGCGGAGCTGCGGTACCTCCTGGAAGCAGTACCGGGATTGAAGCTGGTCTATGACAGCGGCAACATGCTCTTTGCGGGGGAGGAACCCATCGCCTATTATGACCATCTGGCGGACTATACTGCCCATGCGCATGTAAAGGAGGTCTGCCGCCGCCCCGACGGCAGCCTGGCCGAGTGCCGCCATGGGGAGGGGATTGTAGACTTCAAGACCCTTTTTGCACACATGCGCAGCCACGGCTTTGACGGATATATGGCCATTGAGCTGGCGCCGGATTTTACAGGAGAGGCACCTCCCATCCGGGAACGAGTCCGCCAGGCCATCGAATACCTGACGCCGCTGTGCTGCGATGCAGGGGATAAGTGATTTGTTAAATCAAGCGGAGAATGAGCCGGGGCGATGAATGGCACCGGTAAAATTAAATGAATGAGAACACAGGCCGCACTTTCGTGCGGCCTGTGTTCTTGAAATCTTTTGTTTGGTTATAGAAAAGAAGGCTTTCGCTGCGCTGGTGCGTTTTACTGAATATTGTCGCAACAGACAAAATCAGAATCAATGGTATGGGTGATGACCCGGGCCTTGAAATTCCGGGTGTTGCACATGGCGGTTGTTGAACTGCCTGATACGTCCAAATCCTCCGGCAGTACAAACTTGATGCACCTTACCAGCACATCCCTGCAGGAGGGGGAGTGGTGGGCAGGGACTGTGATTGCCTTGGTGCCTCTGGGGTACTCGTTCCCCTCGTCGTCCACCTCGGTCAGAATAATGCCCAGGGCGACCCGGCGGTTGGGGCAGACATTTTAATGTTGACATCCAGCTGCAGAATCCGGCCCTGAGATTCCAGATAGGTATCTCCCAAATCGTACATGACAGAATCCTGGCAGCCGTCCAGGGCGACGTCCACCGGGGTGGGGCAGGGCTCGGGCTGTACCACGATGCCGCAATCCACCTCTACAGTGGGGTCCTGGAAGACAGCCTGGTTGTTTTCATCGTCGGTATAGGTGATAGAGGCGTTGACATGCTTGGTACCGGCGGTATCTGCCACATGATGGATATAGAACTCCAGCGTGGCGCCCTCGTTGGAGGTGGTGCCAAGCTGGTCGATGGTCCATTTCAGGGTTGTGTTGTTTACCAGGCTGGCAACGCCCTTGGTAGGCATCGTGATGCTGGTAATTTCAAAATCGTCGTTTATCACATCGTCCAGGACGATGTTTGTGGCGCCAGGCTTCGAGATATTTCCGGCCAAATCCTCAAAGAGGTCCTCCAAATCCGAGTCGTCGGGGGTGATGGCCACATGGGAATCGCTGGGTTCTGTAGCCCAGCCGTTGAGCACGTTGGGGTCGATGCCGTCGGAGCCGACCAGGCCGATGCAGTAAATAATCGTGCCGGCAGCCCGGGCCGCGGCGGCGATGGGGTCGGGGTCGGGGCCGACATTGGTTTTGCCGTCGGTGAACATGACCATGACCTTTGCGTTGTCGCTGCTGGGGTCAAAGAGGGCTTCTGCCTGGGAAAAGGCGTCGCCGTGATTGGTAAAGCCGCCTGCATTTAGACTATCAACGGCTGCCTTCAGCGCATCTACCGAGGTGATGAGCTGGGTGTTCTGTACAGCTGTGTCGGAAAAGCTGACAATGCCGATGCGGCTGCCGGAGCCAATGTTCCCGTCCTGGGAGCTGTCGGTGGCCTCATCAATAATATCAATGAACTTCTTCGCACCGCTTTTCAGATTTGCAAGGGGGCTGCCCGCCATACTGCCGGAGCGGTCGAGAATCAAAACAATGTCTGTAGGTGTGCTGCTGATGTCCGGCGAGGCGGACAGCGCAAGGGTAACTTTCAGAGAACCGTCGCAGTCAATGCGGTCGGTGCTGATGGTTTTACTCGAACTATTTAAGCCCATGCTTTTCTCTCCTTTTCAGATTGGGACTGTTGCTGTCCCGCCCTAGTCTATGCCCGGGAGGACGGCGGTGTGCGGCTGAGAGAAAAAAGTTTTTCGCGGCCCTTGACAAATACCCCTTAGGGGTATATAATCAAAATACCCCAAGGGGGTATATAAAAAGGAGGCGGGGACTGTGGAGCAGAAAACCTGCGGCTGTCATGACCAGAAGACAAAGATTCGGTCGGAGGAGGAATACAAGCGCCTCATTCACCGGCTCAACCGCATTGAGGGACAAATCCGCGGAATCCGGGGTATGGTGGAGAGAAGCGCTTACTGTCCGGATATCCTGGTTCAGTCCGCTGCTGTGACGGCGGCCATCAATGCCTTCAATAAGGAGCTCCTGGCCAACCATATCCGGAGCTGTGTTGCCGAGGATATTCGGGAGGGTAAGGATGAGACCATTGAAGAACTGGTTACAATTTTACAAAAGCTTATGCGATGAAAGAAATTCCCTGCGCCTGCGCATACAGCGCGGCGGGGAGAAGGAGGCGAGTGTATGGAGCAATATACGGTAACAGGCATGAGCTGTGCGGCCTGCAGCGCCCGGGTGGAAAAGGCCGTGGGCAAGGTACCGGGGGTAACCGCCTGCTCAGTGAGCCTGCTGACCAATTCCATGGGTGTGGAAGGGACCGCTTCCCCCCAGGAAATTATTGCAGCGGTGGAGGAGGCCGGCTATGGCGCCGCCCTCAAGGGGCAGTCTGGAAAAGCTGGGGCCGCCAGCCTTTCTCAGACGGAGGACCAGCTTGCCGACCGGGAGACCCCGGCGCTGAAGCGGCGGCTGATAAGCTCCCTGGTATTTTTGCTTGTGCTCATGTATATCTCCATGGGCCACAGTATGTGGGGCTGGCCCCTGCCGGCCTTTTTCACCGGCAATCCGGTGGCGGTGGGGCTCGCTCAGCTGCTGCTGTCGGGCATCGTCATGGTGATTAACCAGAAATTTTTTATCAGCGGCTTTAAAAGCCTGTGGCACCGGGCGCCCAATATGGACACGCTGGTTGCCCTGGGGTCCGCGGCGGCCTTTGTCTACAGCACCTATGCCCTCTTTGCCATGACGCGGGCTCAGGCAGTGGGGGACGCAGCCGGGGTAGCGCACTACCACATGGAGTTTTATTTTGAGTCCGCCGCTATGATTTTAACGCTCATTACAGTTGGGAAGCTGCTGGAGGCCCGCTCGAAGGGGAAGACAACCGATGCCCTGAAGAGCCTGCTCAAACTGGCGCCCAAAACGGCCTGCGTCGTACGTGGCGGAGAAGAGACTGTCGTGCCCGTTGAACAGGTACGACAGGGGGACATTTTTGTTGTCCGGCCGGGGGAAAATATCCCTGTGGACGGGGTCGTGCTGGAGGGCGGCAGCGCCGTCAATGAGTCCGCCCTCACCGGGGAGAGTATCCCGGTGGACAAGGCGCCGGGGGACAGCGTGTCGGCTGCCACTTTGAACCAGTCGGGCTTTATCCGCTGCCAGGCCACACGGGTAGGTGAGGATACCACCCTGGCCCAGATTATTCAGATGGTCAGTGACGCGGCCGCCACGAAGGCCCCCATTGCCAAGGTGGCGGACCGGGTTTCCGGCGTCTTTGTGCCTGTGGTGATTGCCATTGCCGTGGTGACTACGGTTGTTTGGCTGCTGTTGGGGCAGGAGTTTGGATATGCCCTGGCCCGGGGAATTTCTGTGCTGGTCATCAGCTGCCCCTGTGCCCTGGGCCTGGCCACGCCGGTGGCCATTATGGTGGGCAACGGGCTGGGCGCCAAAAACGGCATCCTCTTTAAAACGGCGGCCTCCCTGGAGGCGGCGGGGAAGGTGGAAATTGTCGCCCTGGACAAGACCGGGACCATTACCTCCGGCGAGCCGGAGGTGACAGATGTGCTTCCTGCCGACGGCGTCACAAGAGAGGCGCTCCTGGAGCTGGCGGCGGCCCTGGAAAAAAAGAGCGAGCACCCCCTGGCCCGAGCCATACTCCGCCAGGCAGAGATAGAGGACATTGCCATTGGGGAGACAGAGGAATTCCAGGCCCTCCCCGGCAACGGGCTCCAGGGTACCTGGAACGGCGCCAGCGTATGCGGGGGCAACGCCGCCTTTATGGAAAAACGCGTCAGCGTGCCCCCGACGCTGCGTAAGCAGGCGCAGGCCCTTGCGGAGGCGGGCAAGACGCCCCTGTTCTTCGCCAGCGGCGACACCCTGGCGGGGATTATTGCCGTGGCCGACAGCATCAAGGCAGACAGCCCCCAGGCTGTTCAGGAGCTGAAGAATATGGGTATCCATGTTGTTATGTTAACCGGCGACAATGAGCGGACCGCCCGGGCCATTGGAAAAGAGGCGGGCGTGGATGAGGTGATTGCCGGCGTGCTGCCTGATGGGAAGGAGAGCGTCATCCGCGCCTTAAAAGAGAAAGGGCGCGTGGCCATGGTAGGCGACGGGATTAACGATGCCCCCGCCTTGACGAGAGCCGACATCGGCATTGCCATCGGCGCCGGGGCAGATGTGGCCATTGACGCGGCGGACATTGTGCTGATGAAGAGCCGCCTCAGCGATGTGCCCGCGGCCATCCGCCTCAGCCGGGCTACGCTGCGGAACATTCATCAGAACCTGTTCTGGGCATTTTTCTACAACACCATTGGGATTCCGCTGGCGGCGGGCGTATTTATCCCGCTGGGCCTTACCCTCAATCCCATGTTTGGCGCGGCGGCTATGAGCCTGAGCAGCTTTTGTGTCGTGTCCAATGCCCTGCGGCTGAATTTTCTGAAAATTCGGGATACCAGCCGGGATAAAAAACTTCACCGGCATGCAAAGCCGAAGAATCTGCATGATGTAGAAATTAGAAAGGAGACAAATACGATGACAAAGACCATGGAAATTCAGGGAATGATGTGCGGCCACTGCGAGGCCCGGGTGAAGAAGGCTCTGGAGGCCCTGCCGGAAGTGGCGCAGGCCGAGGTAAGCCATGAGGCGGGCACTGCTGTGGTGACGCTGACAGGCCCCGTAGAGGATGCTGCGCTGAAGAAAGCGGTGGAGGACCAGGACTATGCAGTGACGGCCATTCGCTGACAAGCCCTCTTTTAATCCTTTCCCAGCCGGGGCGTCCTGTGATTGTACAGGACGCCCCGGTTTTTTTCAGAAGGGAAGCTGGTCCGCTTTATGGCCCGATTCCGGGAAAATCCCCCTTTTTTCAGAAAATATTTGGTTTTCTCCTTGCTTAAAACTGTGAAAATGTGTATAATAAATTTGTATATGTATATGTGTGAAGGATGATTGCGGAGAAAAGGGGACG
>CAZRNK010000025.1:0-1778 GCA_964601435.1 uncultured Oscillospiraceae bacterium
GATGGTAAATAAAATCCGTCCGACTAAGGCGATTGTCTCCCAAGGCCAGTCTGTCTCCGCAACGATTTCACCAGTTTCATAGGTGCTGAGGTCTACGGTATAGGTACTGTGAAAGGCATAGCGCTCATAAACAGGGCTGACGCTCCGGAAAATACAGGAGAATTTTAAAGGGGGAGGGGGGATAATAATTCCAGTCCAGCATCTGGCTTTCCGTACAGTCCCAAAAATTCTGGAGGAAATAAAAGCCGTCGGTATCCTTATAGTCTACAAATTTTAACCAAATCTCATAGCCATCGTCACCAGGAGCATAGCGGGCATATGCCGGATCTCCATTCCAGACGGAATCCGGACCCGTAGAGCTTTCCTCAGATAAAAGTGTCGCGTAGAAGGGCACATCCTGAATACCTGAAAAGCGAATTGTCACAGAAGGTTTGGGTCCGGCATCTGCATAAGCGGTGCCGGCGAGCACAGTGAGCAACAAGCAGCAGACGAACAAAACGCGCACATGTTGTTTCATGTCTCATACCTCCAATGGAGAGAAATATGACAGGGAGCTCGGCGACGGGCCAAAATTTTTATAGCAAATTTATTATACAAAAATAAAGGGAAAATAACAAGAGCAACAAAAGGGGACTGCGCGGGCATAGTTCATCACATTTGGAAGCTCACATAAAATTAAACAAAATAAAAATTTTGTTTAATTTAGGGGAGGCAAAAATGGGCCGCAGCACGCGTTTTTATGTTTTTCTTCGCGCTGCGGCCAAAACAAACCTATTCTTTTCCCGTATAGGTAAACCAGTCAAATGCTGCTTCGTGGCCGGAGTCGGTCCCGTTTCCACTGGCAAACATGCCAATATAGGTTCCAACGAATCCACCGGCATACACGCTGTCTAAGAAAGATGCGTCAATATCCCGCACAAAGGTTTTTAGATTCTCCTCGCTTGCTCCGACAGCAAACGACAGGCTTTGACCCTCTTGCGTAATAGACAGAACCAATGTATTGTCTGTCACTGGGATTGTACCCAGGACATCCACTTGATAGTTTTGTGCCAGGAACGGCAAATGAAGCGCAGGGACAATCTCATCAGAATCAGAAGTTGTATTAGAAGATGCTTCTGCCTGTGCAAAGCGCACCCGGACAACGCGGGCCACGCGCTTGCCGGCCTCGGCTGCCAGCTCCAGTCGGATTTGAACAAAATTATTTTGCAGCAGGCACAGCCCAGCTGTGTCATTCCCCTCAAAATTGAACAAAATTTTTGTGGAGGCGTGGAACGAGATATGCTGCTGTCTTCTGCCCACAAAACTGAGTGCCCTTGGGTAAATGGGCTTGCGTCCGTCAAAGGGCGGGCCACCCATAGGCGGGGACGCCGGGCAAATCGGCTCGGCAATGGTTTTCAGCCAGAGGCGGCTCTCCCCAAGCCGATATACAGGATTTCTTGGCGCACCCAAGAAATTCCAGATATTTCCCAATTCTTCTCCATCGAAGTCGTCCCGGGCCGGCTCTTGCGGATATGGCACCTGTTCCAGCGCCGGGGCGGGATAGCTCCATTCCACCTTACCGCTGTCGGGACAAACAACGGGCCAGCCATCCTCCCAAATGACCGGTACCAGGAATGTCTCCCGGCCCAGATTCTTGTGATAGCCTCCATATAGTCTGGAGGCCAGCATCACCATATACCATTCCTCTGCTGGCGTATCCACCAGGTCCGCGTGGCCCACGTTGCAGATGGGGTAGAGCCTGGACATGTGCCGGTGGGTCAAGATGGGATTGCCAGCAT
>CAZRNK010000025.1:1878-3967 GCA_964601435.1 uncultured Oscillospiraceae bacterium
GCATGAAAATGCTCCGTCCCCCCTTCTGCAATCAGCAGATAATACCAGGGGCCGATTTTATAGATATGTGGCGCCTCCGGGCAATAGGCATCTGCAGCGGCCCCGCTCCAAAGGTATAAGGGCTCACTGAGGCGCTTCCCGGTGGTCAAATCTACCCTGTGGTGGTAAATCCCCTTGTTTATCACTTGGCGGTTTTCCGCCACCAGTAAGCTGTACTGGCAATAGACTGTGCCATCAGTGTCCCAGAAGAGGGATGGGTCCCCGCCGCAATCCTCCAGATAGACGGGGTCAGACCAGGGCCCGGCGGGGTCATCCGCTGTTACGACAAGCGTTGTCCCGGCCAGGCCGGTACCAATATCAGAGTTCTGAACGATTACATAGAATTTCCCGTCGTGATATCGAAGCGTAGGGGCAAACAGGCCGCCGGAAATATGCTCTGGCGCCAGCTCGATTTGGTCCGGGCGATGGATGGCGTGGCCAATTTGCGCCCAGTGAACCAGATCCCGGCTGTGAAAAATCGGCACACCGGGAAAAAAGGAAAAGGATGAGGTTGCAAGATAGAAGTCCTCCCCTACCCGGCAAATTGTGGGGTCCGGATAAAAGCCCTTCAAAATGGGATTTTGAATTGCGTCCATAGTTTCGCCGCCTTTCTTATTATGAAATGACAGCTTTATTTTACCCAGTGCAGGTATGCTGTGTCCAATATATAAATGTACATCGGGTATGCTGTGAAAGACATAATCAAAAAATAAAAATCCTGCCGCACTTCCTGTGCGGCAGGATTCGTGCTGTTGCTGATTCCTCAGACCGTATAACCAGAGGCAATGGCCAGCTTTACAAGACGGCTGGTACCCAGGCGGTCGGCGCCCAGGCGGATAAAATCCTCTGCATCTTCCAGGGTGGAAATGCCGCCGGCAGCCTTGACCTTCACGCTGGGCGGGCAGCAGCTCCGGAGCAGCGCCACATCCTCCCGGGTTGCACCGCCGGTGGAAAAGCCGGTAGACGTCTTGATAAAATCTGCGCCGGAGGCGGTAACGATTTCGCACAGGATTTTCTTTTCTTCCTCGGTGAGCAGGCAGGTTTCGATGATTACCTTCAGGATTTTACCCTGGGTCGCAGTCCGGACTTCTTTGATTTCATTCAGCAGGTCATCAAAAGCATGGTCTTTTACCATGGCAATATTGATAACCATGTCGATTTCATCCGCGCCGCGTTTGATGGCGTCCATAGCCTCATATGTTTTCGCATGGGATGTGCTATACCCATTGGGGAAACCAATGACTGTGCAGATTTTCAGGCGGTCCCCAACATATTTGCGCGCACCGGACACATGACACGGCGGAATGCACACAGAGGCAACACCATATTCGATTCCCTCATCGCACAGGTTCATAATCTCCTCGCTGGTTGCATCCACCCGGAGCAACGTATGGTCACAGCGGCTTAAAATCTCTTTCATATCCATAAAAAGGCGCCTCACTTTCTTCCCTGTTATGGTTTGTATTATACTGCATCTTTTTCCGGGATTCAAGCCTTGGAATCATATCTTGTCCGCCGCGTGAATAGGTATTTGGTATCAAAGGATACGAGGTGTGACTATGGAAGATGCGCGTGTAATTAATTCTGTTGAGCTACGGGGGATTCTGGGAGAGCGGCCCACCTATTCCCATACCAGCCGGAATATGAATTTCTTCATGTTTCCCTTGGAGGTCCAGCGGCTTTCCGGTGTGGCAGACAGGGTACATGTCATTGTCCGGGAGGAGCTGCTGCAAAGCGTGGAGATTGAGGAAGCGCCCCAAATCTGGGTATCGGGGGAGCTGCGTTCCTTTAACAACAAGAGCGGGGTTGGCAGCAAACTGGTGATTAGTGTATATGCCCATGCCCTTGGTTTTTCAGAGGGCGAGGACATCAACCGCATCCACCTGGAGGGCTGCCTGTGCAAGGCGCCCAACTATCGGACAACACCCATGGGCCGGGAAATTTGCGATTTGCTTCTGGCCGTGAACCGGCGTTATGGGCGCAGCGACTATCTGCCCTGCATTGCCTGGGGCATGCGGGCCCGGGAGGCCGCCACCTGGCCTGTCGGCAC
>CAZRNK010000025.1:4067-6073 GCA_964601435.1 uncultured Oscillospiraceae bacterium
GCCGCTGTTACGGCCCTGCTCTCTCAATTGACAATACCCATGCCTTCCGGCGTCCCGATTACCCTCCAGACACTGGCAGTGGCCCTGTGCGGCTGTGTCCTGGGCTGGAAACTGGGCCTGTGGAGCATAGGGGCCTATCTGCTTCTGGGCGCAGTGGGCGCCCCGGTATTTTCCAGCTTTCAGGGCGGCGTTGCTGTGCTCTTTGGGCCTACAGGCGGCTTCCTCTGGGGCTTCCTCGCCCTGGCGGCCCTCTGTGGAGCCGGCAGTAGGTTCCGGCCCATATATATCTCAGCCCCGCTGGGTCTGGCCGGTCTTGTTCTTTGCCATCTGTGCGGCGCAGCGCAGTATGCCTTTCTCTCCGGCTTGGGGCTCTGGGAGTCCCTTGTACTCGTCTCCCTCCCCTACCTGATAAAGGACGCCGCCTCTGTAATCCTCGCGGATGTATTGGGCAGGCAGCTCCAACGTGCACTGCGCCATGCCCACCTTGTGCAGTAAAGCATTATATGGACGTACAGCGCCGGCTCAGGCAGTTTTGTCCGAGCCGGCGCTGGCGTTTTATTTTTTAAAAATTCAGTGTAGCAAAATAGTCATCCGGCGTCTCTGCCCGGCGAATCATCCTGGCTGTTCCATCCTCACACAGCAGAATTTCCGCACTGCGGAGCTTCCCGTTATAGTTGTAACCCATGGCGTGACCGTGGGCACCCGTGTCATGAATCACCAGAAAGTCCCCCACGGAAACCTGGGGCAGCCAGCGGTCCACAGCAAACTTGTCGTTGTTCTCGCACAATCCACCGGTGACATCATAGAGGTGGTCTGCCGGGGCATTTTCCTTGCCCAAAACAGTGATATGGTGGTAGGCGCCATACATAGCGGGGCGCATCAAATCGCAGGCGCAGGCATCTACGCCAATATAATCCTTGTGAATGTGCTTTTTGTGGAGGCAGCGGGTCACCAGGCAGCCATACGGCCCCAGCATAAAGCGCCCCAGCTCCGTACAAAGCTGTACATCCCCCATGCCGGCAGGTACCAGAATCTGCTCATAGACCCGGCGGACCCGGTCGCCAATCTGGAAAATATCCGCTTCCTGCTGGTCCGGGCGGTACGGAATCCCAATGCCGCCGGAGAGATTGATAAAGGTGATGTGCACATCCAGCTCCGTCTTGAGCTCCACAGCCAGGCGGAAAAGCTGGGTAGCCAGCGTGGGATAATAGTCATTGGTGGTGGTGTTGGAGGCCAGGAAGGCGTGGATGCCGAACTCCTCGACGCCTTTCTCCTTCAGAATCCGGAAGGCCTGGAACATCTGCTGCTTGGTCAGGCCGTACTTGGCCTCTCCCGGGGAGTCCATAATCATGTTGGAAATTTCAAAGTTTCCGCCGGGGTTATAGCGGCAGCTCATTTTTTTCGGAAGGGTTCCAATGAGCTTTTCGAGAAAGTCAATGTGCGTAATATCGTCTAAGTTGATAATGGCACCCAGTTTGGCGGCCAACTGGAAATCTGCAGCCGGGGTGTCATTGGAGGAGAACATGATGTCGTCTCCCTGAATCCCCAGGCGTTCGCAGAGCATCAGCTCTGTGAGCGAAGAGCAGTCCATGCCGCAGCCTTCTTCCCGGAGAATCTCCATAATAGACGGATTGGGCGTTGCCTTTACAGCAAAATATTCCTTATAGCCTTTGTTCCAGGAAAAGGCCTGCTTCAACCGGCGCGCGTTTTCACGAATTGCTTTTTCATCGTAGAGATGAAAAGGCGTGGGGAACTGAGATGCAATTTCCTGCGCTTGAGCAAGAGTAATGAATGGGGTTTTCATGGGAATCTTCCTTTCCTCAAATTCGTTTCTGCGCCGGGCATGCTGCCCTGTCCTGTGGGTAACTGCAAAACGCACCCAGGATATACTTTAGTATAATATAAAATTGAGCGGTTGATGTCAATGAAAAAATATACAAGATTTTCGGGAAAATTATTCGTTTTTCTTGTACAGTCAGCCTGATTACAGCAGAAAACCTCGTGCA
>CAZRNK010000025.1:6173-11407 GCA_964601435.1 uncultured Oscillospiraceae bacterium
CCCAGGTAAACCAGCCGATAGCTGCCATCAGGCGCGGTACGCTCCCGGACCGGCTTCAAGCCCAGGGTTTCCTGATAAAATTTCAGGCTTTTCTCCAAATCCAGAACATTGAAATTAAAATGGTTAAACGTAACCATGGGTTCCCCCTCCCCTACTCAGGTTTTCTTTTCAAAGGCCTGGCCGCATTTTTTGCAGGAGACACGAATCCGGCCCTTTCCTCTCGGGACTCGCAAAAGGGTCTTGCAATTGGGACAACGATAAAATTTATATTCTTTCCGCTGGCGGAAACGCTCCCTCCGCCCGCGAAATACCGCTGTAATCTTATTCTTTTGGCGCAGATAAAACTGGTTTTCCTTTTGCCTCTTATAGATATTCCGGGAAAACATGCGGAAATAAGAATAGATTAAGCTAACTACAGCCAAAACCCAGAAGACAGTCCCCACAATGCCGCGGACAAGGATGTATAAAACCATCAAAATCAGCACGACAATGATTAGAAAGCGGGAAAACTGGTCAGCGCCGTTGCGGCCGGCCATAAATCGGTATAGCCTTTCTCTCACGCGTTTTTCACCCTCGAAACGAAATATACTTTGCACATTTTTTACATATGCAACTATCTATAAATTTATAATAAGAGTTGCGGCAAAGTCAAGGCGGCGTCTGTGAACAAAGTGTAAATTGCGTTTGGAAAAGCTCTTGCAAGGGATTATGCAATCTGCTACACTGGAAATGCAATGCGCGGAGGGATGCAATATGAAAGAGATTATAAAAACGGCATGCCGGGCCTGTCACGGGGGCTGCGGCGCCCTGGTGACGGTTGAAGACGGCGTTGTGACGCGGCTGCGCCCGGACCCGGATTCCCCGCTGAGCCGGGGGCGGATGTGCCCAAAAGGCCTTGCAGGCATCCAACTGCTGTACCACCCGGACCGGCTGAAATATCCCATGCGCCGTCTGGGTGCGCGGGGCAGTGGCCGCTGGGAGCGGATTTCCTGGGATGAGGCCCTGGATACGATTACGGAAAATATTGACCGTATCCGGCGGGAGTCCGGCCCGGAATCCATCGTCCTGGGACAGGGCACAGGACGGCACCACCTGAAACACGTAAACCGCTTCGCCAACGCCCTGGGGACGCCAAACTGGATTGAGCCGGGTACGGCCCAGTGCTTTTTTCCCCGGGTTGCCACCGGTGGGCTCACCTACGGCACCATGCCGGTGGTGGATTACTATGGTCCGGTAAATCCGGCGCTGCTGCTCATTTGGGGCAGCAATCCTGTGGTCTCCGGCGCAGACTGCGAAATTCAGTTCCGGTGCCGGGACGCCATTGCAAAGGGCGCTCAAATGATTGTTGTGGATCCCCGGCGCACAGAGCTGGCCAAAAAGGCGGCTTTTCACCTCCAGCTTCGCCCTGGAACCGATGCAGCCCTGGCCCTGGGCTTTCTCCATGTTATTATCCAGGAAGAGCTCTATGACAAGGCGTTTTGTGAAACGTACACCTATGGTTTTGAGGCCCTGCGAGAGCGGGTACAGGACTACACGCCGCAGCGTGTCTCGGAAATCACCTGGGTACCAGCGGAGCAAATTGTGGGGGCAGCCCGGCTGTTTGCCGCAACGCATCCGGCAGCCCTGGAATGGGGCTGCGCTCTGGAGCACACCCCCAACTGCTTTCAGACTGTCCGGGCCCTGGCCATCCTTCCAGGCATCACCGGGAACTTTGATATTCCCGGCGGATGGATTGAGGGGGCCCATGTCATGCCGGAGGCGGATATTTTAATCGACAAGCTCCCGGATGAGCAGGGCTACAAGCGGATGGGCGAAAAGGAATATAAGCTCCTGGCCGGTGTGGGCGGCGCCTGCCCGGCGGCCCATGTACCCACACTGATGAACGCCATGCTCACCGGAGAGCCCTACCCCATCCGCGCACTGATGCTCTTTGGCAACAACGGCATTATCTCTTTTGCAGACAGCAAAAAAGTGCGCAGGGCCTACGAAAATATGGAATTCATCTCCTGTATGGACATGTTCATGACCCCCACAGCGGAGCTGGCAGACATCCTCCTCCCCGCCGCCTGCTGGCTGGAGCTGGACGAGGTATATTCCGGACCAAGCCTGGCCGACCATGTGATTCTGGTGCAGAAGCAGGTCACCCGCACCCATGAGTGCCGCAGCGACGAGGAGGTCCTCTGTGAACTGGCCCACCGCCTGAACTTGAATTACTATGCCGAGACCCCCTACGACATCTATAACGACCAGCTCCGGGCCGTTGGGGAGAAGTATCCCCAGTACAGGGATTTGGACTGGGAAAAAATGAAGGCGCTCTCCTACCTGGAATTCCCCATTGAATATGAGCAGTATAAAAAGCGCGGGCGCTTTGACACGCCCACGGGCAAGATGGAGCTGTATTCCACTGCCATGGAGGCATTGGGGCTGGACCCGCTGCCCAACTTCATCGAGCCGCCGGAGAGCCCCTACAGCACTCCGGAGCTGCTGGAAAAATACCCTGTGATTTTAACCACCGGCGGCCGAAGCAAGTTTTACTTTATTTCCGAGGGGCGGCAGGTCCCCATGCTCCGGAAAATGGAGCCCTACCCACAGGTGGAAATCCACCCGGAGACAGCGGCGCGCTACGGCATCGCCGACGGGGATTGGGTATGGATTGAGACGCGCCGGGGCCGCATCACACAAAAGGCAAAAGTGACGGAGGATATTCTGCCCGGCGTGGTGAACTGCGCTCTGGCCTGGTGGTACCCGGAGGAATCCAGTCCGGGCCACGGTTGGGATGAGTCCAACTGCAACATTTTAACCAGCCAGGACCCGCCCTATGACCCCAATTCGGGCACATATCAGCTTCGGGCCCTGCTGTGCTCTATTCGGAAAAATCCGGACACGTCCATTGAGAAGCGTTTCCGGGACTCGGCACTGTATGCCAGAATCCATCACCCTGCATAAGGAGAATCCTATGGAGTGTTTTGATATTCATGCCTGGCTGGAGCAGCTAGAGGCAAATCTTACAAAGGCTTTTCCTGGACGGATTGTCTGTTTGGGTATTCAGGGCAGCTTCGCCCGGGGCGAGGCTGCGGCGGACAGCGATATGGATGTTGTCCTGATTCTGGACAAGGTATCCATGGCGGATTTACAGGTGTACAACGGCCTGCTGGATGCCCAGCCTGAGCGAGCGCGCGCCTGCGGATTCATATCCGGTGCGGAGGTCCTCATGTCCTGGGACAGGGCAGAGCTCTTCCAGTTTTATTATGATACGAAGCCGATTCTGGGCTCACTGGAAATGCTCCGTCCCCTGCTCTCGCGTGAGTGCATTGCCCGGGCTGTGCACACAGGCGCCTGCGCCATCTATCATGCTGCCGCCCACAATTTCCTCTATGACCATGCCCCCGCCCTGCTCCAATCTGTGCTCAAAAGCGCCGGCTTTGTGCTGGTGGCAAAGGAATTCCTGCGCAGCGGTGTGTATCGGGGCCGCCGGGCGGAGCTGAAGGAAGTTCTCTCCGGCCAGGACAAAGCTGTTTTTGACGCGATGCTGTCCTGGAAGCAGTCAGTGCCCACAGACATATCGGCCATGCATGATGTTACGGCGCTGCTGCTGGACTGGGCCGGAAATCTGATACGCACCTATGGCCCGGAGCGGACGATATAAGGAATCCCCCATTTCTTTGCGTAAAAAGAAATGGGGGATTCTTTTACGTTGTCCTACCAGAGCAGGAGTTTGTCCGCCTCTTTCCGCAGTTCGGCCCGGAAGTCCGGATGGGATATGGCAATGAGGTTGTTGACCCGCTCCCGGACGCTCCGGCCCCGCATGGGGGCAATGCCGTACTCCGTGACAATATAGTCCACGTCGTTGCGGCTGAGAGTGACCACAGAACCCGCTGCCAGCTGGGGCACAATAGAGGGCACTGTTCCATCCCGCTTGGTGGAGGGAATCGCAATAATGGAAGCGCCGCCTTTGGAGTGGTTGGCGCCCACTGCGGTGTCCACCTGGCCGCCGCTGCCGCTGTACTGCCTGGAGCCGATGGACTCTGAGCATACCTGGCCCGTCAGGTCAATGGAAATGGCGCTGGTAATGGACCTGAAATGGTCATGGGCGGCAATAACGGTTGGATTTGTGACATAGGTTCCGGAGAGAATCCGCACAGAAGGATTGTCGTCCATCATGTCATAGAGCTCTTGCGTGCCAAAGGCAAAGGCGCCGATAATCTTCCGGGGATTTACGGTCTTTTTCTTGCCGGTAATAACCCCGGCCTCTACCAAATCCAGCACGCTGTTTGTAATCATCTCTGTATGGACACCCAGGTCGTGCTTATCCAGCAGGGCAAGGGCCACGGCGTCCGGAATGCCGCCGATGCCCAGCTGAATCGTATCCCCATCCTCCACCAGGGAGGCAATATAGGCGCCAATGGTTTTCTCCAGCTCCGAGGGCTCTGACCTGGGCAGCGTGGGAATGGGGGTGTTCACTTCCACCACCATATCTACATCCCGGATATGAACCTCGGTATCTCCATACACACGGGGGAGATTGGGGTTTATCTCCAAAATGATTTTACTGGCCCGGTCCAAAAAGACCCGCTCATGAATGAGGCATAGGGAAACCTGCATATATCCATGGTCGTCCATAGGCGTCGCCGCGCCGATAAACACATTGGGCTCATAGGTCTCCGCCCAGCGTACTGCACTGCTGTGGAGATTGCCGGGGCAGAAGCTGGTCATGTGATTTTTAAAAGAGGCGCGGTTGGCGCTCATGAAAAAGGTGCCGTCCAGGGTAAAAGTATCCCGGTACTGGCTGTCCACCATAAAGGGGTGCTGATGTACAGAGATTGGGGCAAACATATGGATGTTTTCCCGTTTCCCATGCAACTTATGGAAGTTGCCAAGAATGGTAACGGGGTCGTTGGCGCACTGGGAAGTACCAATGACATCCCCACTCTCAATGAGTTCCAGCGCCTCATCCACAGTACCCAGTTTGCGCCTGTATTCTTCCCTATATTGATTCATGCAGGTTTCCTCGCTTTCTTTTTCTCTTATTCTTTAGGCCACGCCTCCATCAGGGCCGGGATAACCTGATACAGGTCGCCCACCAGCCCGTAATCCGCCACCTGGAAAATGGGGGCGTCCGGATTCTTGTTAATCGCAATTATTATATCACTTGTCTGCATGCCTGCCAAGTGCTGAATTGCGCCGGAAATGCCGCAGGCAATATAAATTTTGGGTTTTACAGTCGTACCCGTCTG
>CAZRNK010000025.1:11507-13496 GCA_964601435.1 uncultured Oscillospiraceae bacterium
CCACAGCGGCGCCCAGCTGGCGGGCAAAGGCAGAAATCAGCTGGAAACCATCTGCAGAGCCCAGCCCAGCGCCGCCGGAGACAATAATCTCCGCATCCGCCAGGGAGACGGTATCCTTCATGCTCTTGACAACCTCCAGCACCTGGGTATGGATGTCTGCATCGGAAAGCTGAAAATCCATGGGAATGATTTCGCCGGTGCGGGTACTGTCAAAAGGCAGCTTCTGCATAACGCCCCGGCGGACTGTAGACATCTGGGGCCTGTGTCCCGGGCAGATAATAGTGGCCATCAAATTGCCCCCAAAGGCGGGACGGGTCATATGCAGGGAGCCATCCTCGGCATCAATTTCCAGCTTGGTGCAGTCCGCTGTCAGGCCGGTATCCGCCCGGGCAGCAACCCGGGGCGCCAAATCCCGGCCGATATAGGTGGCACCATAGAGCACGATTTCCGGTTTGTAAGCGGAGATTGCATCACAGAGTATCTTTGCATACCCTTCCGTGTTGTAAATGCGCAGGCGCTCATCTGCCGCCGTATAGACAACGTCCGCACCGAAGCCGATAAGCTCCCCGGCCATTTCCTCCGTCTCACCGGCGAGAAGCACCGCGCACAGACGGCTCCCTCTGGCGTCGGCCAGCTCCCGGCCCTTGCCCAGGAGCTCCGCAACCACAGGATGAAGCGCCCCCTCCCGCTGCTCGGCAAAAACCCAGACATCCCGGTAAGCGCTGAGGTCTGCGGCCTCCTTCTGGACGCTGTCGCTCTCCAGGGCGCCAAATTTACAAACCTGAATACAGGCCTCGCACCCGGTGCAGGCGTCGCCGATTACTGCAAGCCGGCCCTCCATGGAGATTGCGCCAAAGGGGCAGGCCTTGACGCACATGGTGCAGCCTTTACATTTTTCCTGATTTACAAAAACGGCCACTGTAGACCCTCCTTACACAATATGTTTGGCTTTCAGCGCGTCAATCAGCTGCGCGGCGAGCTCCTTCGGTGTCCCTACAAACTGAATGCCGGCCCCTTTCGGGTCGGGCGCAAAGGAGCGAAATACCTTTGTGGGCGCAGCATCAATGCCCACCTGGCTTGGGTCTACCGGGATATCCTTCACTGTCCAGATTTGGACTTCCTTTTCTTCATAGGCCTCATAGATACCGCCGACCCGCATGTACCGGGGCGTGTTGAGTCCCTTTACCGCTGTAAGCAGAACCGGCATGGGCGCGGTAATTACCTGGTAGCCATCCTCCAATTGACGTTCAACCTTCACATGGTCACCCTCAATTTCGCAGCGCTGTACATAGGTCACATGCGGAATACCCAGCCGCTCTGCAATCTGAGGCCCTACCTGGGCTGTATCGCCATCGATGGCCTGGCGGCCGGCAAAGATAATGTCAAATGGCTCCATCCGGCGGATAGCGGCAGCCAGGGCATTGGAGGTGGCCCAGGTGTCCGCCCCCGCAAAAGCCCGGTCAGAGAGCAGAATTGCCTCGTCCGCTCCCATTGCCAGACACTCCCGGAGCATATAGTCTGCCTGCATGGGACCCATGGACAGCACTGTAACGCTGGAGCCGGGAATACTGTCCCGAATCCGCAGCGCCTCTTCCAGGGCGTTGGCATCGTCCGGGTTTAAGATACTCTCTACACCATCGCGAATCAACGTCCCCTTTACCGGGTCGATTTTCACCTCGTTTGTATTGGGAACCTGCTTTGCACAGACAAGAATTCTCATAAATGCGCCTCCTATTTCTTCAGCAGCGAGCCGGCAATAACCTGCTTCTGGATTTCAGACGTGCCATCATAGATGGGCAGGAGCCGGGCATCCCGGAAAATCCGCTCAATGGCATACTCCCGCATATAGCCGTACCCACCGTGGATTTGCAGGGATTTGTCCGCGGCCTCACAGGCGGTCTGGGAGAGATAGAGCTTTGCCATGGCGGCGGCGACCGTTACATCCTCACCCGCGTCAAATTTCTCCGCCACGCTGTAGAGCAGGGTGCG
>CAZRNK010000026.1:0-13466 GCA_964601435.1 uncultured Oscillospiraceae bacterium
TTTGGGCTCCACCCGTTTCTTTCGCTGAAGAAAGAAATGGGTGGAATATTCTTTTTGGTTCCTTTTCTTGCAGAAGCAAGAAAAGGACTGCTCTTGTTTCTTTCGCTGAAGAAAGTGTTATTGCTCTGTCTCTGCGCTGCCGGACTCATCCGCCGGCGCGTCAGGCTCCGACGGCTCCTCTGCCGGTTTGTCGGATTCCCCGGTGCTGGCCGGGGCGGCCGTACTCTCGCCGCCGGCAGTCTTGCCCAGGAACTCCGGCAGCTCCATGCCAGCCATGTTGAACAGCTCGTTGATGGGCGGGATGGACTTCATCAGGCCGGAGATAAAGCCGGCAGTCGAGGTCTTGCCCTCCCGGTTTTCGCCGCCGTCCCAGACGGTAATCTTGTCGATTTTGATGTTCTTGACAGCGTCCACCTGGATGCGCATCAGCTCTTCCATCTTGTCTGCCAGCATCAGGCGCAGGGCGTCCACCGGGTTGCCGCCGGCGGCGTCCACGATTTCCTTCAGACCTTCCGCCTGTTTGGTGAGCATGGCCTTCATACCTTCCGCCTCGGCCTGCATCTTGGCCAGAATGGCGTCCGCCTCACCCTGGGCCTTGCGGCGGATTTTCTCGGCCTCGGCCTCGGCCTCCAGCTCGATTTTCCGCTTTTCGATTTCTGTACGGACGATGACGTCGGCCTCCTGGGTGGCTTTCTCACGGGCAAAGCGGGCCTCTTCCGCCTGCTGCTCGGCAGCGTAGGCTTCCTCCAGGGCTTTGGCAGCCTGGATTTTCTCTGCGGCAGTGGCGATTTTCAGCGCCTCGGCCTCTTTTTCGCGCCGGGCGGCGTTGGACATGGCAATCTCCACCTGGGCGGCGTTTTCGCCCTGGATGGCCTCGCTGTCCGCCTGGGACACCTGGACACGCTGGTCCCGGTGGGCCTGGGCCTCGCCGATGGAGCCGTCACGCTCTTTTTCGGCCACGCTCTTTTTCGCATCGTTGATGGCCTTGGCGGCGGCCTCTTTACCCAGGGCGCTGATGTAGCCGCTCTCATCGGAGATGTCGGTGACGTTGACGTTGATAAGCCGGAGGCCAATCTTCTTCAGCTCGCCCTCCACGTTCCGGGAGACGCTCTCCAGGAACTTATCCCTGTCCATGTTAATCTCTTCGATGTCCATGGTGGCAATCACCAGACGGAGCTGTCCAAAGATAATGTCCTTGGCCAGTTCCTGGATTTCCGCCAGGCGCAGGCCCAGAAGCCGCTCGGCGGCGTTCTGCATGACGCCGGTCTCGGTGGAGATGCCCACAGTGAACCGGGAGGGGACGTTAATCCGGATATTCTGGCGGCTCAGGGCATTTTCCAAATCCACAGAGATGGAAAGGGGCGTCAAATCCAGGAATTCATAGGCCTGGATGACCGGCCAGACGAAGGCCGCGCCGCCATGGACGCAGCGGGCGCTGCGGGACGTGCCGTCGGGGTTGTTGCCCACCTTACCATAGATGACCATGACTTTGTCCGATGGGCAGCGTTTGTAGCGCAGTGCAATCAGCAGTACCAGGGAAAAGACAAGGACTGCAATGACGCATACCAGAATGATGGTTTCCATGAATGAACCTCCCACAAGATTTCTCCTGCCTCCCGGCAGGGTTTTTTATGGTTTCCGCAGCAAAACCCGCCGCGGGAAAACCGCTCTTTTTGTATCCGGCGTCCAGCTTCGCCGGAGGGGACATCTTATGTATGCTGGCGGCGGACCACCAGGACGTTGCCGCCGGAAATGCCGGTGACCACCACGCTGGTGCCCGTGGGCAGAGGCGTCTCCTCATCCGTGACGGCCTGGCACTCCACCAGCCGCTCCTGGATAAGGGCCGTCACTTTCCCCTGACCGCTCCGGGCCGGGGGGATGGACAGGTAGACATTGGCGGACACCCCCACCGCGTTGTGGAGATTCACCGTTCCGTCATACTGGAGCTTCATGGCCCAGCGCAGGGCCAGGGCGATGAGAAACATGGCGGCGAGACCGAAGATGGCCGCCAGGGTGACGGCCAGGCCGGGGACAACGCCGCCCCGGGTCATGGCCAGGCCAGACCAGCCAAAGACACAGAAGAAGGCCACAAAGCCCCGGACTGTGAAGATGCGCAAATCTGTCGAGACACCGTCGGAGATGTCCTGCGTGGCGTCGTCGATGCCGTCGCCGTCAATGTCCGTCTCAAAGTCTGTATCCCCGCCGCTGCCCAGGCCAAAGAGCAGCATCACGGTCTGGATTACCAAAATGAGTGTGGCCGGGCAGGCCAGACAGGCCAGTACCCGTTCCAGGGTTGTTAAGGATTCCCACCAGAGTACCATAATATGCCTTCCTCTCTCTACTCAATCAAGCAAATTGGGCCTAGTCCCCGCCGGAGCTGGCAGAGGCGGCCGCCGCAGCACTGGCCGCGGCAATCGTGGCGCACAGCGCCGCCTGCTGGGCGGCGATAAGGGAAATGGCTCCGGCCGTCGCCGCGGCGCTGAGGCTGGCAGTCTGGGCCAGATAGCTGCTGGTCACCAGCATGCCGGCGTGCATCAGCCGCTGCTGCCGCCCTACGCCGAAGAAGCCGTAGCCCCGCTGGTCTGCGAGGAACGCGTCCACCTCCAGCATGTCGGCAACCAGCCGCGCCCGCTCTGCCGGGAGCAGGGCCAGCACCCCCAGGGTGCCCAGCTCATAGCCGGTGCCGTATTTCCGACCGGCGTCCTTCAGCGCCTGGAAGAGGTCCAGGGTTTTCTGCACCTTCTCCTCTGCCGCGCCCTCTCCCAGCGCCAGGATGAGGGACAGGGCCTGGACGGCGTTGGCCGAGAAAAACTCCGGCTTCAGAAGGGTATAGCAGGCCTCCGCATCCGCCAGAAGGGCCTCGTCCTCCTGCTCGGAAAGGGCCAGCAGGGCCGCAAACACGCTGTCCTCCCCGCCGGTCAGGAAGGGGTGGGCCTGCTTCATCTGGTCGTAAATGTGCCGCGTCCGCCCGGCAATCTCCTGGTATTGGGTGTGGGCTGCCGAGCCGGCCAGGATGGCGGCGGCCACCGGGAGATACTGGGAGCCGAAAAAGTACTCCTTCAGGGCTTCATAGACACTGAGGGCCCCTTTCAGGACGTCTTCCGGGTGTGCATCCAGGGCCATAAGGGTCACGAGAATGGGCTCCGCGCTGCCGCGAAAGCTGGAGAAAATGCCGGTGTTTTGCTTTAGAATGGAATGGCAGCGGCGGAGGGTGTCCGCATCGGCGCGCTGCCGGAGGTCGGTAAAGATGGCGGCACAGACCGGGTAGAGATAGGGGCTCTCCCAGGCCATGGCAGCTTTTACCTGGTCCCGGTTGACGATGAAAGATTCGCACAGCGCGGCGAGGGTGGTATCCATAGGCAAGTTCCTTTCTTCTGCGTTCATCGAGAACTTTATTTCTAAAACTTCCAAATTACTTTTGCTGCGGCAGAGATAAAAAACAGGATGAGAAAAACGGTCATCATAATGCGGGCCCGGCGGGTGAAGTGCATCCGCTTGGCGTAGGCATCCACATAGTCTTCCCCGAAGGTCTGCTCCCGCCAGACGACCATCTGCTGGGGAATATAGAGGAATACGTTCCGGGCCCCGGGGCGGCTGCTGGAATCGACAGGCTTCATAAGAGACCGCTCCTTTCACCGCAGGGCGAAGTAGGCGGTCACAACTGCGGAGATGAAAAAGAGGACGAGGAATCCCATGAGCCAAGCCCGGGCCCGGCGGGTAAAGCGTTTCTTTTTCTCCTGGGCGGCTATGTAATCTTCTCCGTAACTCTCCTCGTGCCATTTGGACATCTGCTGGGCGGCGAACATGCCGGCGTTCATCATGAAAAACTCGGGGCGGTCACTGCTGTGCTTCCGTTTCTCCTTCATGGCGCACGCTCCTTTCTTCGCGCCGTGGGTGAATACCTCCTCCTATAAATCCAAATCTGCGTACAAGTCGTCTGCCAGACCTTTGAGCCGGGCGGCGCAATAGGTCACGGTCAGGATTTCCAAAACCTGCAACACCCGCTTCTTTGCCCCCGGGAAGGGCTCGGCGTAGTCCGCCGTCTCCTGGGAGAGCACCCGCCGCAGCTCCGTCAGGTTCAGAATTTTGGCCTCCTCCACGTACAGGATTGCCCCCAGCAGGTAGAGGTAGAGCTGGCTGTCGTCAATGGCGTCGTCCCCGGTATCGGCCAGGTTGCCATTGATGTAGGTCAGGAGCGTACAGATGCGCTCCATGTGCATGGTGCTCCGGAGCATGTTGATGATAAGGATGCGGCAGAGCTGTGCCCGGTTATATTTTTTGCGCTGGGGCGGAGGCAGGAAGCCCCGCTTGACCCAGTTTTGTATCATGTGCATTTCCAGCCCCGTCAGGTTGGAGATTTGGGACAAGACCAGGCCGCCGGCGGTGAAGAGGGAGTCCATCAGGCTGCCTACATCCCGGGGCGTTTGTATGTTCATCTCCAGGATACCCCCCGGCAGGGTATGAATCATGCCGCATCACTCCTTCTTCCAGGTTCGTTTTCATCATAACATACAGTCAATTGACTGTCAAGAGGGATTGAGAGATTTTGCTCGGATTTAACCAATCTGTAATCTGTGTTGCCAGTGCTATTTTCATCTTTATCAAAAGTGGAATTTATGGTATACTATTTTTATCTGTGACTTTGCCCCTTCTTGAGGGCGGGAAAGGATTTTTGTCATGCAGGTTCGAATTTTGGCTGTGGGGGATGTGTGCGGCGCGCCGGGGCTCTCTGCCCTGGAGGCCCATCTGCCGGCCTTAAAGCGCCTAAAGCGCATCGACTTCACAGTTGTAAACGGGGAGAACGCCAATGTAGTAGGGGTGACGCCCCGGCAGGCGGAGGCCATCTTCGCCGCGGGCGCGGATGTGATTACCCTGGGCAACCACACCTGGACGCGCTATGAGCTCCAGCCCTATATGGACAAGACGCCCCGGATTCTCCGCCCGGCCAACTACGCCCCCCAGTGCCCGGGGCGGGGCTGGGGTGTGTTCACCGCCCCCTTTGGCAAGGTGCTGGTTTTGAACCTCCTGGGCCGCTTCGCCCTGGATACCAATACGGACAACCCCTTTGTGGTGGCCGACAGCGTCCTCCAGGGGGCGGAGGAGAAAATCATCCTGGTGGATATGCATGCCGAGGCCACCAGCGAGCGCCGGGCCATGGGCTATTTCCTTGACGGCCGGGTGAGCGCCGTCTGGGGGACCCACACCCATGTACAGACCTCCGATGCCGATGTCCTTCCCAACGGGACGGGCTACATCAGCGATTTGGGCATGACTGGGCCGGTACACTCGGTGCTGGGCATTGACCCGGTGCAGTCTATTAACAAATTCCTGGGGGACCCGCCCCGGCGCTACCAGTCCGCCGAGGGGCCGGCCAAAATCGAGGGGGCAATCTTTACCCTGGATACAGAGAGCGGGAAGTGCCTGGAGGCGGAGGCGGTGCGCTATGTCTATTAAAATTCTGCACGCAGCGGATTTGCACCTGGACTCCCCCTTTGAGGCGCTGACGGACGCCCAGGCCGTCCAGCGCAGGGAGGAGCAGCGCGCCCTTCTGGACGCCCTGGCGGACAAGGCCCAGGAGCAGCAGGTGGACGCCGTGGTGCTGGCGGGGGATTTGCTGGACACGGGGAGCGCCTATCTGGAGACGGCGGAGCGCCTGGCGTCCTTTTTCCGCCGGTGCGCCGCGCCGGTGTTTGTCGCCCCGGGCAACCACGACTACTACTCCCCCCACTCCCCCTATGCCCGGATGGATTTGCCGGCGGACGTGCATATTTTCCGCTCTGCCGCCATCGAGGCGGTGGCGCTGCCGGAAAAGGGGCTGCGCGTCTGGGGAGGTGCATTTACAGACAGCCAAAGCGGCCCCCTGCTCCGGGGATTTTCCGTGGAAAAGGAGCCGGGGACGCTGGATGTCCTGGTCCTCCACGGGGAGGTGGGCGCGCCCGCTTCCGTTTATAATCCCATTTCGGAGGCGGAGATTGCCGCAAGCGGCATGGACTATATCGCCCTGGGCCACAATCATACATACAGCGGCCTGCGCCGGGCGGGGCAGACCTTTTTCGCCTGGCCCGGCTGCACCGAGGGCCGGGGCTTCGATGAGACGGGGGAAAAGGGCGCCCTGCTGGTGACGCTGGAGGCGGGGCGCTGCCAGGCGGAATTTTTGCCCCTGGGCCAGCGGCGCTATGAAATTGTGGAAGTGGATGTGACAGAGGCAGACGACATCCTCCCAGCGGTGGATGCCGCCCTGCCCGGCGCGTCCAGCCGGGACATCTGCCGCATTGTTTTAACCGGGGAGACGGAGACCCCGCCGGACTTGCCCGCCCTGGCGCGGGCGCTGGAGGGGCGGTTTTTCTCCCTCCAGCTCCGGGACAAGACCCGGCTGCGCCGGCCCCTGTGGGCCCAGGCGGGGGAGGACACCCTCCGGGGGCTGTTCCTGGCCCGGCTCCGGCAGCGCTATGAGGCAGCGGAGACGCCCCAGGAGCGGGAAGCAGCGCTCCAGGCCGCCCGGTGGGGCATCCAGGCCCTGGATAACGGGGAGGAACTGCTATGAAAATCCTGCGCCTGAAGGCGACATTTGGACAACTGGAAAATGCCGAGCTGGCGCTGCAGGAGGGCCTGAGCATCCTGGAGCTGCCCAACGAGGGGGGCAAGAGCACATGGTGCGCCTTCATCCAGGCCATGCTCTACGGCATTGACACCGGCGCCCGGGAGAAAAAGGGCGTCAAGCCGGACAAAGTGAAATATGCGCCCTGGTCCGGCTCCCTCATGGCCGGGGAGATGGACATTCTCTGGGGGGAGAAGGCCGTTACCATCCGGCGCTGGAGCCGGAACGCATCGGGGCCCATGCGGGAGTTCGCCGCTGTATACACCGGGACGGAGGAGCCGGTGCCCGGCCTGACGGCCGCCACGGTGGGGGAGACGCTCACCGGGGCCAGCCGGGAGGTCTTTGCCCGCAGCGCCTTCATCCGCCAGGGGGGCATGGCTGTGGGTAGCAGCCCGGAGCTGGAGCGGCGCATAGCCGCCCTGGTGTCCACCGGGGAGGAGAGCGCCTCCTATACCGAGGCGGACGCGCAGCTCCGCTCCTGGCTCCGGAAACGGCGGTTCAACAAGCATGGCGCCCTCCCGGAGACGGAGGAAAAGCTCCGCACCGTACAGGAGAAGCTGGACGCCCTCCGGGACTCGGAGGCGGAGCTGACCCGGCTGGAGACGGAGCTGGAGGCCGCCGAGGCGCGGCAGAAGGCCCTCACGCCCCAGGTGAGCGCCGCCCGGGCCCGGGAGCGGCGGGAGGCCCTGAACCGGTTGACGAAAAACAAGCGTGAGCTGCGCGCTGCCGAGCAGCGCTATGCCGCCGCCTGCCAGGCGGAGGAGCGCCTGGGGGAAAAGCGGGACGCCTTCATTTTTGCCGGCAAGACCCCGGAGGCGGCCCGTCAGGAGGCGGCGGACGCGGCGGCGGAGGCGCTCCGGCTGGAGGCCGCCGCGGCGAAGAAGGGGAGCCCTGTGCCCGGGTGGATATGCCTGGCTCTGGCCGCGGCGGCGCTGCTCCTCGCCCTGGGGTGGCCCATGCCTTTTCCCCTCCAGGTGGGGCTCGTTGCAGTGGGGGGCGCCGCAGCGCTGGCTGCCGCAGTGCTCTTTTTCCTCTGGCGGCGCGCCGCCGGCGCAGCGGCTGCGGCGGCAGCGGAGCGGACGGGAATCCTGCAGCACTACGGTGTGGCGGAGGCGGATTTGATTTCTGTGCTGGCGGAGAGCTATGCCCGCTCCTGCCTGGACTGGGAGAGTGCCCGGCGGGAGCGGACCCAGGCCGCCGCCGCCCTGGAGGCGCAGCAGGCGCAGCAGGCACAGCAGGACGAGGCGCTGCTGGGGGACCTGGACTTCGCCGGCGGAACCGGCGAGGCCGCCCGGCTGGGCCGGGAGCTCTCCGCCGTCCAGGGCAGAGCCGCCGCCCTGCGGGAGGATTTGGCCCGGCTGCGGGGGCGCTTTGCTACCCTGGGAGACCCCATGGTGCTCAAAACTGAGCTGGGCTCCCTGGAGGAGCGGCGGCGCACCCTTCAGGCGCAGTACGATGCCCTGGAGCTGGCCATTGCCACCCTGGCGGAGGCCAACGGGGAAATTCAGACCCGGTTTTCTCCCCGGCTCAGCGCCCTGGCTTCGTCCTATATGGAGGCCCTCACAGGGGGGCGCTACCGCGCCCTGCGCTTTGACAGGGATTTCTCCGCCACGGCCCAGCGGCTGGAGGATACGGTGCCCCGGGAGAGCGCCTTTTTCAGCACCGGGACGCTGGACCAGGCGTATCTGGCCCTGCGGCTGTCGGTGTGCGACTTGGCCCTGGGTACGGGGGACTGCCCCCTGATTCTGGACGATGCCCTGGTAAACTTCGACGACGAACGCCTCGCCTGCGCCCTGCGGGTGCTCGCCGATACTGCGCAGCGCCGGCAGGTGCTCCTGTTTACCTGCAGCGGCCGGGAGCGCGCCTGCCTGCAGGCACTTGGCCTGGGGGAACAGAAACAATAAAATTTACAGACCATACACAATTTTGCATGAGTGCCTGTGGTATGGTAGAACAGGTGTGCAAGAGAAAAAAGGAGGAAAGGGAAATGCTAGGAGAATCCGGCGAAAACTATCTGGAAGCAATCCTGATTTTAAAGGAGACCCAGGGGCTGGTCCGCTCCATCGACGTGGCGGGGTTCCTGGGGGTGACCAAGCCCAGCGTCAGCCGGGCGATCTCCATCCTCAAAGGGCAGAACCTGGTGGAGATGGCCCCCAGCGGCGAGCTGACCCTCACCGACGAGGGCTATGCCATTGCCAGCAGCGTCTATGACCGCCACAAGGTGCTCACAGAGTTCCTGGTGGCCCTGGGGGTGGACCGGGACATCGCGGCGGAGGACGCCTGCCGCATGGAGCATGTCATCAGCCAGGAGAGCTTCGAGCGCCTGAAGCAGTACGCCCAGGAGCGGATGGCATAAAAGCCGCATCTCGCACTTTTTCACGACAGCGCCGCGGGCGCATGGAGGTTCCTATGAAACAAACTGCACGTACCCGGCGCTGGCCCATCCGCTGCGCCCTGGCCTGTACCCTGGCCGCCGTAATTTTGCTGGCGGTTACCGGCTTTGCCTTTATCCGTATTATCCAGGGGCCGGAGGCAATCCTGGATTTGCGCGACGCGGAGGCCGGGGACTATGTGGCCATGGAAGTGCCGCTGATTTACGGCTTCTACGCGGAGGAATGCGCCTCCCAGGAGGGGGACGCCACTGCCTGGCTGGCCTTTGTTCCCAATGGGGACGGCTTTGCCACCGTCATTCTCCCGGAGCGGTATTTTGACTCGTCTCAGTCTGTCCTGGATGAGACGTATGCAATCTTAAATGGGGAGCAGGACAGCCTGGAGCACTATATCCTGGTCACGGGTACGGTGGAAGAGCTGAGCGAGGAGGCCCAGACCTATTTATATGAGTGGTTCGGCCTGAATATGGAGTGGATGCAGGAGGCGGGGCTCGTCGGCGAGGTGGAAGACTATGCCGATGTTTTGTCCATTATGGCCCTCCGGGTGGATACCATCGGCCATCTGCCGGCGGTGTGGGTCTATGTCCTGAGCTCTGCCGCCTGGCTGTGCCTCATGGTGGCGGTGGTGATTTTCCTCCTCTGGAGCCTGGGCAAGTTTGACGCAAGGCCCCCGCGCCCGGAGGCCGGCGTGGGAGACGCCCCTGCCGGCAGCATGCCGGGCCTGGAGGAGCTGCTCCAGGAGGAAAATGCCGGCGGCGCATCGCCGGAGACGGCGGAGGAGACGGCGGCACCCGATGGGGCCGGGGAGGGCAAAGCGGACCCGGCGGAGGCGGCCGGGGAAGCGCCCGGCCCGGAGATACCGGAGAAGGAGGAAGGAGAGGCGGATGCTTGAGCTGTGTATCCCCTGCCTGTTTGGGCTGGAGGGATTGGTGGCCCGGGAACTGCGGCGCCTGGGGATGCAGGCGGTCCGCGCAGAAAACGGGCGCGTCCATTTTCAGGGTACAGAGTTGGACATTGCCCGGGCCAACATCTCTTCCCGCTTTGGCGAACGGGTGCTCCTCACCATGGGCAGCTTCCCGGCACAAAGCTTCGACGCCCTTTTTGAGCAGGTGAAGGCCCTGCCCTGGGAGCGGTTTTTGCGCCGCAACAGCGCCTTTCCTGTAAAAGGGCACTGCCTGGACAGCACCCTCCACTCCGTTCCGGACTGCCAGCGGATTATCAAAAAGGCGGTGGCGGAGCGCCTGGGACAGGCCTATGGCCTGGGTTGGCTGCCGGAGGACGAGGAGACCTGCCAGATTCAGTTCTCCATTCAGAAGGATACAGCGGCGCTGTACCTGGACACCAGCGGCGCCGGCCTCCACAAGCGGGGCTATCGCCCGGCCCAGGGCCGGGCACCCCTGCGGGAGACCCTGGCGGCGGCCATGGTGGAAATTGCCCGCTATCGGGGGCGGGAAGTGTTCTGGGATGTCTTCTGCGGCAGCGGCACCATCCCCATCGAGGCGGCCCTGATGGCCAAAAACCGGGCCCCCGGCCTGTACCGGGACTTCGCCGCCTGCCACTGGGAGAGCCTGCCGCGGGGCATCTGGGCCCGGGCCCGGGAAGAGGCCCGGGGTCGGGAGTTTCACGGGGACTACCGCATCTATGGCTCGGATGTGGACGCCGCAGTGCTGGAGCTGGCCCGGGACAATGCCCGCCGGGCCGGGGTGGAGGAAGTGATTGGATTCCGGCAGGCGGACGCCTGCGCTTTTCACCCGGCGGAGGAGACGGGCATTGTCGTGACCAATCCCCCCTATGGGGAGCGGCTCCTGGAAAAGAAGGAGGCGGAGGCCCTCTACCGCAGCTTCGGCGCGGTTGCCCGGTCCCTGCCGGGCTGGCAGTTTTATATCCTCTCGGCCCATACGGAGTTTGAGCGCGCCTTTGGCCGGCCGGCGGACAAGAAGCGAAAGCTCTATAACGGCCGGCTCCGGTGCGATTTGTTTCAGTATACCCATAAATAACAGCCCCTGGCCCCCCTGTAGGGGCCGGGCCAGCTTGTCGAAAAAGTCCCGGCCGGGACTTTTTCGACTGCGCTTTACCGCTGGGCATTTTGAAGGACAAAATGCCCCATCCCCCGTTTCAGGGGAATTTTTTTGCAGGGGAAGAAGGTAGGATGGTATATGCGGCACCTGTTCATTGTAAACCCGGTGGCAGGCGGAAAAGACAAGACGGCGGAGATTTCCGCCCAGGTGGAGGCCCTCTTTGCCAACCGGGCGGAGCCCTATGAAGTCTATGTGACACGCGCGCCCCGGGACGCCTGTGACAAAGTGCGCGCAGCGGCGGAGGAGGAAACACCGCTGCGGGTGTATGCCTGCGGCGGGGACGGAACCCTCAACGAGTGCGTCAGCGGCGCAGTGGGGCTGCGCCATGTGTCTGTGACCCAGTACCCCTGTGGCACTGGCAATGACTTTGCCAAGCTCTTTGGCAAGGAGAAGGGCCGGTTTCTGCACCTGGAGGAGCTGGTGGAGGGAGAAGTGCGGCCTCTGGATGTCATGAGCTGCAATGAGCGCTGCTGCGTCAATATCTGCTCTGTGGGGGTGGATGCCCGGATTGGCACCCAGGTCCACCAATACAGCAACCTGCCCCTCCTGGGCGGCGTGGGAGGCTACCTGGTCTCCCTGGTGGTGAATGTGGTGCGGGGGATTACCCAGAAATTCAAAATTTCCGCCTGCGGCCAGGAATTTGACGGGGATTTTACCCTGGTCTGCGTCTGTAATGGGCAGTATTACGGCGGCTTTTTCCGGCCGGTTACCTTTGCCCGGCCGGACGATGGACTTCTGGATATTCTGGTGGTAAAAGAAGTGACGCGGCGCACCTTTTTCCGCCTTGTAGCCCGCTATGCAAAGGGGGAATTTCAGAAGTTCCCCAAGTATATTACCCATCTCCGGGGGCGGGAGCTACACCTGGAGAGCGAGGAGCCTTTCGTCATTAATCTGGACGGGGAAGCTATCTTCGACAAAACCCTGGATTTGCGCCTGCTGCCGGGGGCGGTGAACTTTGTTTTTCCAAAAGGACTGGCGTTTTTTGAAAATGAAAAGGAGGAACACGAAGGAAATCGAAGTAAATGGGAGATTTCCGTAACATAATAGGCCATATTTTTAAAATAAACCGTTTTTTCTTCGAATATCTTTCGAATTTCTGGGAATTTCCGGGTTGCGAAATGGGTATACTTAGACTATTATAATAAGTGCGTTAGCACTCAGGAGCAAAGAGTGCTAAAACATAAAGTTGTAAAAAAATTTAGGAGGCATATACAATGAATCTGAAACCGTTGGCAGACAGAGTTGTCCTCAAGCAGGTAAAGGCCGAGGAAAAGACCAAGAGCGGCATTATCCTCTCCTCCGCCGCCCAGGAGAAGCCGGAAATCTACGAAGTCGTAGTCGTGGGCCCCGGCGGCGTGGTGGATGGCAACGAGGTCGTCATGGAAGTAAAAGCCGGGGATAAAATCCTCATGAACAAGTACAGCGGAACCACTGTGAAGGTGGATGGCGAAGAGCTGGTTATCGTCCGCCAGGGCGATATTCTGGCCATCGTGGAATAAGAAAGGAGGTCATCAATTATGGCAAAGCAGATTGTTTACGGCGAGGACGCCCGTCGGGCTCTGGAGCGGGGCGTCAACCAACTGGCCGATACCGTTAAAATTACCCTGGGCCCCAAGGGCCGCAACGTGGTGCTGGACAAGAAGTTCGGCTCTCCCCTCATCACCAACGACGGCGTGACCATCGCCAAGGAAGTGGAGCTGAAGGACCCCTTTGAGAACATGGGCGCCCAGCTCATCAAGGAAGTCTCCACCAAGACCAACGACATCGCCGGCGACGGCACCACCACCGCCACTGTCCTGGCCCAGGCCATGATTAATGAGGGCCTGAAGAATGTGGCCGCCGGGGCCAACCCCATGGTCATGCGCCGGGGCATCCAGAAGGCTGCGGATGCCGCTGTGGCCGCCGTCCGGGCCAACAGCAAGCCGGTCTCCGGCTCTACGGACATCGCCCGTGTCGGCACCGTCTCCTCCGGGGACGAGGTCATCGGTAAGCTGATTGCCGAGGCGATGGAGAAGGTCTCCCAGAACGGCGTCATCACCATCGAGGAGTCCAAGACCGCCGAGACCTACAGCGAAGTGGTGGAAGGCATGCAGTTCGACCGGGGCTATATCACCCCCTACATGGCCACCGACAATGAGAAGATGGAAGCCGGCCTGGACGACCCCTTCATTCTCATCACCGATAAGAAGATTTCCAACATCCAGGATGTCCTGCCTGTGCTGGAGCAGGTGGTCCAGTCCGGCAAGAAGCTGCTGATTATTGCCGAGGATGTGGAGGGCGAGGCCCTGGCTACCATCATCCTCAACAAGCTGCGCGGTACCTTCGTATGCGTGTGCGTCAAGGCTCCCGGCTTCGGCGACCGCCGCAAGGAGATGCTCCAGGATATCGCCATCCTCACCG
>CAZRNK010000027.1:0-13289 GCA_964601435.1 uncultured Oscillospiraceae bacterium
TTTTGTCCCGTCCCTGCGGACGGTCAGAATACCGGCATCCTTCAGTATTTGTAGGTGGTGGGACACAGCAGGGCGGGACAGGTGTGTTTTTTCTGTAATCGTCCCGACCCGAAGGCCGTCAGGGGCCTCCATATGCATCATTTCTAAAATAAGATGCTGGCGGTTCTCATCTCCCAGCGCTACAAGCATTTTCCGACAGCGCTCAAATTCCTGCGCAAGGCGGTCGATTTCTTCCCGATACATCTGCATGTTGGGCACAGTACAGCCTCCTTGTTCATTTGTTTAAACCATTATACCATTATTTTAGAAAAATGCAAGAAGTCCATGCCGGCGAAAGCTGAGACGGTCGCTATAGCTATTGGATTACAGCGGAGTGGTAATGTACGCGATTACCTGTTGGGAAAGCATTAAAAACGATATCTGGATTCGGAAAAAACAAACCGAAACCCAACGCAGCGGGTTCAGTTCGGAAAGGAGCCGCGACAGAATAAGTGAGAGGTGACTTTTGCAAAAAAAGTCGCCGCGAACGATATGCCGTCCGCGGCGACGTGGTGGAGCCGGCGGGAGTTGAACCCGCGTCCGAAAGCGCTTTGGAAGGAACTTCTCCGGGCGCAGCGTGTCTTTAGGATTCCCCAGCCCGGCCGAAGACATGCAGACGGCCGGGGTCGGTAGCTTCATGATGCATGGTGCGCTCAAAGCTTTGCGCACGCACGTTCACCACGAATCGACGCCCGGGTCCCGGGCCGTGGTACTCCCGGGTCGGACGGCCGCTAATTAAGCAGCGGCAAGAACAGCGTTATCGTCGTTCTTTAATTTATAAGTTGCCCATTTTAAGGATGGTAGGCGCATCCGCCCGCTATTCCAGCCTCCACACCCCCGTCGAAACCCTTACGGCCCCGAGTAGGGGAGATGCTGAAACGCATTTCCCAAATTGTTTTAAAGCTTGTCCGGCTCGGGGTAGTCCTCCCCGAAGGTATCGACCGTGACGCGCTTCATTACCTGGCGCTCCAGGGGCTTGTCATTATAGTCCGTATTGACGCCGGCGATGGCATCTACCACGTCCATACCCTCCAGCACCTTGCCAAAGGCGGCATACTGACCGTCCAGATGCGGCGCCTTCTCGTGCATGATAAAAAACTGGCTTCCGGCGGAGTTGGGCCGCATGGAGCGGGCCATGGACAAAACACCCCTGTCGTGCTTCAGGGCGTTTTTGACGCCGTTTGCCTGGAACTCGCCCAAAATGGAGTAGCCAGGGCCGCCCATGCCATTGCCCTGGGGGCAGCCGCCCTGAATCATAAATCCAGGAATAACCCGATGGAAGGTAAGGCCGTCATAAAAGCCCTTCTGAATGAGGGAGATAAAGTTCCGGACGCTCTGAGGGGCAATATCCGGATAGAGCTCGCAGCGAATCACGCCGCCGTTTTCCATTTCAATGGTGACAATCGGATTCATCTAGTATGCGTTCCTTTCTTTCAAAATACGCTGCATATCCCGTTTGGCGCTGCGCTCGGCGGCCGCCTCCCGCTTGTCGTAGAGCTTCTTGCCCTTGCACAGTCCCAGTTCTACCTTTACCCGGCTGTCTTTAAAATAAACAGACAGGGGAATCAGGGCGACGCCGTCCTGCTGAATACGGTCAGAGAGCTTGCGGATTTCCCGCTTGTGCATCAGCAGCCGGCGGGGGCGGAGCGGATCTCGATTAAAAATGTTGCCGTGTTCATAGGGACTGATATGCATATTGCGCAAAAACAGTTCGCCGTCTTTCACCGTACAGAAGGAATCCTTCAGGTTGAGATTGCCGGCGCGTATGGACTTGACCTCTGTGCCCAGCAGGGCAATGCCCGCCTCAAAGCGCTCCAGGACGAAATAATCATGAAAGGCTTTTCGGTTTGAAGCAACCTGCCGGACGCCCTTGGCCTTTGGGGACATAAGCGCCCACCTCCTGTTAAAAAGAACCTGGCTCTATTATTTTACCACCTCTGTCAAGAGGTTAAAACCCGTATTTGTCCAAAAGATAGGAGAGGGCCCAGGCAGCGATGGTGACGTCAGTAATTTCTGCAGCAGTCGCAATAACCATAGATTCCTTTTCGCCGCGCCAGAAATCAATTTCCATTCCGTCCCAGGCCGGCAGGCCCCGCCGCTGGAGGATGGCCTGTACAGCGGCCTGGGCCTGCCCGGCAGTGAGGGGAGCGGCAGTAGAAAATACGACACAGCGGGCAGTTACAATATGTATCTTCAATGCATTTTGCCTCCTTTGCGCTTTTATTTTTATTATATCTGTCCGGCAGAGGCGCCGCCAGATTAAATATCTGGTAAAGGCGCTGGAAATATGTTATAATACCCAAATGCAGGGCAGCAAGCGCTGCAGACCCGGCGGCAGGCTCGCCCCATCAGGCCGCAGTGGAGCCCAGAATTTCATGACAGATATGGAGGAATCCCCAATGGAATATATGGAAAAGAAGCTCAGACGCGTCAACGCTTATGAGGGCATTATTGTCCGGGTACGGGTGGACCAGGTGGAGCTCTCAAACGGAAACATAACCATGCGGGAGGTAGTTGAGCACCCCGGCGGCGTAGCGATTATGCCTGTAGATGATGCGGGGAACGTATATTGCGTAGAGCAGTTCCGATATCCATTTGGGAAGATGCTCCTGGAGCTTCCGGCGGGAAAACTGGAAGCGGGAGAGGACCCGCTGACCTGTGCCCGTAGGGAGCTGAGCGAGGAGACAGGGATTGCTGCCAGGGAGTTTCTGGACTTGGGGGCCATTTATCCGTCGCCAGGGTATTGCCAGGAAATTTTATACGCCTATCTGGCCAGAGGGCTGGAGTATGGAGAAGCGCATCTGGATTTCAATGAGTTTTTAAATGTAAAGAAAATTCCCTACAGAGAGCTGAAGGCCATGGCGCTCCGGGGGGAGATTCAAGACGCCAAGACCGTAGTGGCGGTGCTGAAGGCTGCCCATTATTTGGAGGTGTAAGAAGCTTTGTCGAGACGGGTTCTGATAGTGGACGACGAGAATGCCATCGTCGATATCCTGAAGTTTAATCTGGAAAAAGCGGGCTATGGCACGCTGTGCGCCTATGATGGACAACGTGGGCTTGCCCTGGCCCGGGAGGCCAATCCGGATTTGATTTTGCTGGATGTTATGCTGCCCTATATAGACGGGTTTGAGGTCTGCCGCACCCTCCGGGAGGAGGGCAATAATGTCCCTATTATTATGATTACAGCCCGGGAAGAGGAGACGGATAAAGTCTTTGGACTGGAGCTGGGGGCGGACGACTATATTACCAAACCCTTTTCTGTCCGGGAGCTGCTGGCCCGGGTCAAGACCAATATGCGCAGGGTAGCAGGAAATGTTGAGCCGCCGAAGGAGGATGCCAGTGCGGTACTGCGCCGGAAGGAAATTCTCATTGCCTTTGACCGGCATACAGTATATAAAAACGGGAAGGAACTGGAACTGACTCAGCGGGAGTATGAACTGCTGAAATTCCTGACGGAGCGGCCGGGAAAAGTGATTTCCCGGCAGGAGCTGATGAGCGAGGTCTGGCAGTATGACTATTACGGGGACCTCCGGGCGGTGGACGTCGCCATCCGCCGTCTGCGGGAGAAGCTGGAGGATAATCCTGCAGAGCCAGAGTATGTGATGACCAAACGGGGCGTCGGGTATTATTTTGCCGACTGATACCGGCGCCCGGCGTACCCGGCCGGATAAATCGGAGAAGGAGAGGACACCATGAACCGAAGCCTGTACACCAAGCTGGTGCTGATTATGCTCCTGTTAATCCTCTCGCTGATGATGGTGGTGGGGGCCTTCCTCATGCGGGGCATCCGCAGCTTCTATCTGAATGATTTCTATCAACAAATGCAGTCGGTCTTTTCCAATGTGGAACTGGTGGATGACCTGCGCTCTGCGGCAGATGGGGGCGAGGATGCGGCGAACCAGATGGCGGATATCCTTCGGGCCTATTCCGGCCAGCTGGGCATTGACTCTGGAGAGCGGAACTTTTACATCCTCTCGGGGGATACGGCCAGCGTCCTGACCGGCAGCGATTTGGAGTCGGATTTGCGTGTTACCCCCAATATTTTGACGGCAATGAGCGGTAGCGAGGGGTATCAGAGCGACTCCAGCGCCGACTACATGGATGTGGCGCTGCCGATTGATGGGACGGCAGACAGCTATATTGTATACATCCGGGATAATAAAGCTACGGTGCAGGAGTTGAGCAGCGAGCTGTTTCGAATTATTCTGGAGTCCCTGGTGGTAGGACTGGTTATCTCCGTATTTCTCAGCCTGCTCCTGGCAAAAACCATGGTTACGCCAATACAGAGCCTGACCCGGGCGGCAGAGCGAGTGGCCGGCGGGGACTTTGACAACAAGTTGGAGAGCCAGGCGAAAGACGAAATTGGCGTTCTGACACGTACATTTAATGAAATGGCGGATCAGCTGGAGCGGAACCTGGACGACATGCGCCGCTCCGAGCAGATGCGGCGGGAATTTGTGGCCAATGTCTCCCACGAACTGCGCACGCCCATTACCAGCATCCGCAGCTATGCCGAAACCCTGGAGGACAGCGCCGACATGGAGCCGGAAATGCAGAAGGTGTTTCTCCAGGTCATTGTCAATGAGTCTGACCGGATGACCAAAATCGTGCAGGATTTGTTGACCCTGTCCCGCTTCGACGCGGGGAGTTTCTCCTTTAAATTTGAATCTTTTTCTTTCTCCAAATCTGTGGAGGATGTGTACAATGCCATGCTTCTGGAGGCCCAGCGCCACCGCCACAGCTTTACCCTGGAGCTGAAGGCGGACATTCCGGACATTCGAGGGGATAAGGCCCGGATTGAGCAGGTGCTGATGAATATGGTCTCCAACGCCATTAAATACACGCCGGACGGCGGACGAATCCGTATGGTTGCCGGTAGGGCAGAGGATACCGTCTGGGTCAGCGTTCGGGACAATGGCATCGGCATTCCCAAGAAGGACGTGGACAGAGTCTTTGAGCGTTTCTACCGGGTGGACAAGGCCCGCTCCCGGGAGAGCGGCGGAACTGGCTTGGGTTTGAGCATTGCCCAGGAGATTGTAACCCGCCACGACGGAAAAATCTCCCTAATCAGTAAGCCGGGGAAGGGAACAACTATCACCGTTTCTCTGCCTGTAGGAGGGCCCAAGGATGAGTAGGCGGGGAAAAATCCTGGAGTGGCTCAAGACGGCCGGCATCGTGCTTCTAAGCATCAGCGCCCTCTTTTTGCTCTCTCAGACCCAGCTGTTTTCTCCCGTCCTCTGGCAGCATACGGAAGAGCCTGGAACCCAGGCGGAGTCCGGGGAAGAGACCGGCGGGCCGCCCCAAGCCGCCCGGCCACTCATGATGGCTATGACGGACCCAGGAGGCGCGCGCTATGCTGTCGGTTACGATGCTGCAGCGGTCTCGGAGCTGTACGAGCGCTTTTCTGCGGCCCTGGGCGAAGCTTTGGGCTCTTCAGAGGAGCCGGAGGCCGTTTCGGAGGAGACATGGCGGGAGGCCCTCTCCGCCAACAGCCTGTATTTTGACTTTGGCTCCGGCCTGCGGCTGGATGTGCTGTCCAGCTGGCTGGGTACAGAGATGCAGTCCGAGGCCGCCTGGGCAACGGCCCGGCGCCTCTGCCTGGTGGCGGACGAAAATGCAGCCCTGTACTATATTGATGAATCAGATGGGGCCTTTTACTGCTGTGCTACCGCGCTGACAGGCACTTCCATCAGCTCCCGCATGGATGAAACCGGCTGTGCAGCAAGTTTCGCCTGGGAATTGGGGGCAGATTTTGACACTGTAGAGCCGTATTTTTTGATTTTGGAGGAGCTACGGCAAGTGGAGGTCCTAAGTATCCGCAATCCTTTCTATGCCGGGCTCTCTGCGCAGGAGCTTTTGACAACCTTTGAAATCAACAGCTTTCTGGCCCAGAACTATCCGGAAGCGGACGGGACAGTGGTCTACGTGGAAGGGGAGCGCACCCTGCGGGTGGGCACAGACGGGACGGTTACTTTTTCCCAAACGGGCGGCGACGGGCTGGCAGTGGCGGCCCCAGGGGAAACACCGACTGCGGCAGAGGTGGCCGAAGCGGCCTTCTCTCTTGCGCGAAGCACTGTGGGCGCTTGGTGCGGCGCAGCAGAATTGTACCTGACATCCCTGGACTACAATTGGGAGAGCAGAAGCTACAGCTTAAGCTTTTCCTATTTTGTCAATGGCATTGAAGTTTCGCTGCCCGGCAGTTCGGGGGCAGCGGAGGTAGAAGTAGAGGGCGGGCAAATTACCTCTGTACGTCTTACGTTTCGGGAATATACAATTACAGAGTCGGCTCTGACCCCGCTGCCGGCATTGCTGGAGGCGGCGGTGGTTCAGGCCAGCGGCGGGGGTGACCCCATCCTCTGCTATGAGGAAGATGGGGAAACGGCGCAGGTCCGGTGGGATGTGCGATAGGAGACGGGTATGGACAGAGCAAAAGTAAAAAATCTGATATTAATTATTTTACTGCTTTTGAATCTCTTTCTCCTGATTCTGGTGCTGCTGGATGTCAACGAAAGCCGCAGTGTGCGCCAGGAGGCAGAGCGTACTGTTCATTTGGTATTGGAAAATGCGGGGATTGATGTACCTGAAACGGTTTCCTTCTCCGAAACAATCCCGGCAGCGGTCAGCCTTCACCGGGATTTGGATGCGGAGACAAATATGGTGGAAGCAGTTTTGGGCCGGTGTACGGTGGAGGACGCAGGGGGCAATATCTATTCCTATTCCGGCCAGCATGGAAAGGCGAACTTCCGCGGTACAGGGGAATTTGAGATCGTCCTCGACAGCGGCGCAGTCCCCACAGGGAGCGACCCGGTGGAGACGGCTGCCGATGTCCTCTCGGCCATGGGCATAGAGTCTTATCTGCCGTCGGCTGCTGTGACACGCAGCAGCGACGCCATTGAAGTTGAGCTGAGCTGTGCCTGGCAGGGAAGTGAAATCTATAACTGTACCGTAAGTTTCACTTTCTCTCAGGAGAGCTTAATTCTTATCATGGGCCAGCGCTTCTTTGATACAGAGGGAGAGACCTCTGTACAGGGAAACCTGGACGCTGCGACGGCGGTGATGCGGCTTCTGGAAATTCTGAAGGAAGAGGAAATGTCTTGCTCGGCCATAACAGAGGTGGAGCCCGGCTATGTTCTGGTCGTCTCTGTATCCGGGGACAGCAATTTGAATCCCTACTGGCGCATTGCAACAGACGTTGGGAATTATTATATCAGCGCCGTTACCGGGCGTCAGGAAACCGTTCCGCTGTAATTTCACGGAAATGTTTGCTTTTTGCATGCAAAAATGATACAATGATAGGATGAAAAATCCTGGCGGTATTCTGCGCCACGGTTTGACAGTTTTGGACGATACTTTTGTGCGCGTGTGAGACTGATTTTCTTTATCTTTGGATAAGATACAAATAGAAATTTACAGCCTTGTTTTTCAGTAGGGTTGGGAAGGGGCATAGGCGTGGACAAATATTTATATGTAATTGAGGGGGAAACGCCCCTCTATGGAGATGTGGAAATTTCCGGGGCCAAAAATGCTGCAGTGGCGATTATTCCCGCAGCGCTGATGGTAGACGGCGTGTGCCGGATTGAAAACATGCCGCAAATCAGCGATACGGACACCCTTTTGACGATTCTCACCCGTCTGGGGGCCAAAGTGCGTATGTTGAGCCGGAATACCATTGAAATCGACTGCACACAGGTACGCCAGTGCGATACCTCTTATGAATTGATGCGGAAAATCCGCGCCTCCTATTATCTCATTGGCTCCATGCTCGGCCGCTTTGGCAACGCGAAAACCACCATGCCCGGCGGGTGCAATTTTGGTGTGCGCCCCATCGACCAGCACATCAAGGGCATGGCTGCCCTGGGGGCTGAGGTAGAGGTGGCCGGCGGCTTCATTCTGGCCCGGGCGAAGGGCGGCCGCCTCCGCGGCGCCCGTATCTATCTGGACAAGGTGTCTGTAGGCGCCACCATCAATGTCATGCTGGCCGCCACCATGGCTGAGGGCCAGACGATTATTGAAAATGCCGCCCGGGAGCCCCACATTGTGGATTTGGCCAATTTCCTTAACTCCATGGGCGCGGACATTCGCGGCGCGGGCACCAATGTCATCAAGGTAAATGGGGTGGACGCCCTCCATGGCGGCACCTATTGCCTGATTCCCGACCAGATTGAGGCGGGGACCTATATGGCCGCTGCCGCTGCGGCCGGCGGCCGTGTAGTGGTGCGCAACGTGATTCCCAAGCACCTAGACTGCATCAGCGCCAAGCTGCGGGAAATGGGCGTGACCATCGACGAGGGGGAGGACTTTGTTGTTGTCCGCCGCTCTGAGCGGCTCCAGCGCACCAATATCAAAACCTTGCCTTATCCCGGATTTCCCACCGATATGCAGCCCCAGGTTTCCACAGCGCTCACCCTGGCCGACGGCACCAGCGTCGTAACCGAGGGCGTATGGGACAACCGGTATAAATATGTCAATGAACTGCGAAAAATGGGTGCACAAATTCAGGTTGATGGGAAAATTGCCGTAATTGAGGGGATTGACCACCTGGTGGGCGCGCCTGTAGCCGCCTGTGATTTGCGCGCCGGTGCTGCCATGGTCATTGCGGGCATCTGCGCCCGGGGAACCACGGTTGTGGAAGATGTGGAGTTTATTGAGCGGGGTTACCAGGACTTTGTGGAAAAACTGAAGAACCTGGGCGCAAAGATTTCCATTACGCCGGCTCCTGAATTTCCGGAGCATACCCAGAGTGTAGCCGGCTGATGGAGCTTACTATTCTCGCAAGCAGCTCCTCGGGAAACTGCGCTTTGCTGCACTGCGGCACTGACGCAATCTTGATTGATGCAGGGATTTCCTGCCGCAGGATTTGCCAGGGTTTGTCCCGGGAAGGGCTGAAGCCGGAGCATTTAACCGCAATTTTGATTACCCACGAGCATGCTGACCATATCTCCGGCCTGACAAATTTATTGAAGCGGTGGGCTGTGCCCATCTATGCCCCTAAAACCGTTGGACACCATCTTCAGTGGCGCATCCCCGGTATTGAGCAGAACCTGCACACCCTTTTCCCGGGAAATATAGCCCAGATAGGCAGCGTGGAGGTCTTGCCCTTCCATACGCCGCACGATACGCCGGAGAGTGTGGGGTATCGCTTTGCCTGGGGAGGCGCCTCCTTAGGCTTTTGCACTGACCTGGGCTGTGTAACAGAAGAGGTTTTTTCTGCCCTGAGGGGCGTGGATGCGGCGGTGCTGGAAGCGAACCATGATGAGGCGCTGCTCCGATATGGCCCTTATCCTTATGCCCTGAAACGGCGGATTTTATCCGACAGCGGTCATCTTTCCAACGAAGCCTGCGGGGTGCTGGCCGCTGATTTGGCCGAAAACGGCACCCGCTACATAATTTTGGGGCATCTGAGCAAGCAGAACAATACGCCGGATTTGGCGAGACAGGCGGTGGCCGGGGCCCTGGGAAATACCGGGGCTGCGCTGTATGTGGCGGCGCCGGACGAACCGCTGAAAATCCAGATAGACGCTGCAAGGCAGAGAGAGGACTGTGTGCATGCTGCGTGTAAAGCTACTTTGCGTGGGCAAACTGAAAGAGAAATTTTTTCAGGCGGCAGCAGCGGAGTATGAAAAGCGCCTGGGGGCCTATTGCCGTATAGAAGTGCAGGAGATTCCAGAGCAGCGGCTGGGGGAGAATCCTTCCCATCGGGAAATCGAGGCCGCTCTGGCCCGGGAGGCTGCGGAGCTGCGGCGGCATATCTCTGGGGACAGCTATGTCATCGCCTTATGCGTAGAGGGACAGATGTATACAAGCCCGGAGCTGGCAGGGCTGCTGAAGCGGTGCGCTGATACGGGCAGAAGCAGAATTTGTCTGATTATTGGTGGCTCCTATGGCCTGGCGGAAGAGATAAAGTCCAGCGCACAGGTGCGCCTTTCCCTGTCGAAAATGACGCTGCCCCATCACCTGGCGCGGGTGGTGCTGGTGGAGCAGATATACCGGGCCTGCACGCTGAATGCGGGGGTCCGATATCATAAATAAATGGAGCAAAAGACGATTGCAACCCACAAGGAGGAACCTGTCTATGTGTCCGGAATTGAATGGAAAAAGCGCAGATAAGGACGAAGAAAGCACGTCTACTTCACAGGAAGAACCCCATCTTACCTGGGGGATGTCGCATTTTGGTACATTGCTGAAGAAGTGGCCGATTCAGGAAAACGGGGATCCAGTGGTACCAGCATTTCTGGCCCACTGTTCTGCTCTGGGTATGGAGGATGTGATGCTGGTGAACATGCTGGACACCTTCGGCATACCCTGCATCCGGCAGTTCCCCTATAACGGAGAGTTGGGGCAGGTGGTATTGGGCATGTCCGGGGACGGGGTGGATATTTATGTCCCGGAGACACAGCTCCAGGAGGCCCGGGCGCTGATACAGGAGGTTCAGGAGGTATCGGACGATGAATTACAGAGCGATTTATGAGACGTGGCTGGACAGTCCGGCCCTGAGTGAGGAGGAGTGGAAGGAGCTCCACGACATCCGGCACAACGATAAGGAAATTGAAAGCCGGTTCTATGCCCCCCTGGAGTTTGGTACGGCGGGACTTCGGGGCATTATGGGCATGGGGCTGCATCGCATGAATGTCCATGTAGTCCGCCATGCCACAGAAGCCTTTGCCAGTGTGGTGCGCGCTGAGGGGGAGGAAGCCTGCCGCCGGGGGGTGGTTATCTGCTATGACTGCCGCCTGAACAGTGCGCGTTTCGCCCGGGAGGCCGCCTGCGTTATGGCGGCCAATGGTATCCGGGTGCGCCTTTTTGACGCCTTGCGTCCCACACCGGAGTTGAGTTTTGCAATTCGGTACTATGGCGCCGAGGCCGGCATCAATATTACGGCCAGCCACAACCCCAAAGAATATAACGGTTATAAGGTCTACTGGTCGGACGGCGCCCAGCTGCCGCCGCAGCACGCCGAGGCCATTGCCAAGGCCATGGGAGAGATTGACATCTTCAACGGCATCCATACTATGGAGTTTGACGATGCAGTTTCGGAAGGGAAGATTACCTATATTGGACAGGAGACGGACGAGGCTTTTCTGGAGCGTGTCCTGGGCCAGGCGATTAACCCTACAGTTGTTCGCTCCGTAGCAAAAGACTTTAAAATTGTATATACGCCCTTTCATGGCGCCGGCTATGCCCTGGTGCCGGAGGCACTGCGCCGCCTGGGCATTGAGCAGCTCTATCCTGTGCCGGAACAGATGGTTTTGGACGGTACATTCCCCACGGTGGAGAGCCCTAACCCGGAAAACCCGGAGGGTTTTTACCTGGCTGTGGACTTGGCCCGGAAGGTTGGCAGCGATTTGATTATCGGCACCGACCCGGACTCTGACCGCGTGGGCGTCATGGTTCGGGATGGGGAGGAGTATGTGACCATCACCGGGAATCAAATGGGCGTATTGCTCTTAGACTACATCATCAGCGCCCGGCTCGCTGCCGGTACACTGCCGGAGAACGCCGCTGCCCTGAGCACCATTGTGACCACCAAGATGGCGTCTGCTGTTGCGGAGCAAAACGGCGTCCACATGGATTTAACCTTTACCGGCTTTAAATTCATGGCGGAGAAACTGGCAGAATACGAGGAACAGGGGAATCGCTACCAATACCTGCTGGCCTATGAGGAGAGCTATGGGTACATGATGGGGGACTATGTCCGGGATAAGGATGCGGTGACCGCTTCCATGATGATTGCCGAGATGGCTGCCCACTATTTTGCCCAGGGTAAGACTTTGAAGCAGGCTATGGCGGATTTGTATGAAAAATACGGCTATTTTGCGGAAAAAACCCTGAATCTTGTGATGCCGGGCCTGGACGGTTTGGAAAAAATGGGGGCACTGATGGCCTCTCTGCGAAAGAATCCCCCTGCGGAAATCGCAGGAATCAAAGTGCTGCGGATTCGCGATTACAAAGACGGGAGCATCCAGGTGCCCGGCCTGGGGGTTGTGGGCAGCACAGAGATTTCTGGAAGCAACGTGCTGTATTTTGAGCTCTCTGACGGGTGCAGCTTTATTGTCCGCCCCTCCGGGACAGAGCCGAAAATCAAGATTTATATTCTGACCCAGGGGGCGAGCGAGGAGGACTGCGCAAAAAAGGTGGCGGCATACGCCGCCTATGCGGAGACCCTGCGTAATTCATAAGAATATTTGCCCAGGCGTGAGAGGCTTTATCAAAAACCCACCCATTTTTCCATTACGAAAAGATGGGTGGGTTTTTGATGTTTGATAGTGGAGGGCTTTACTCTCCGAAAATGCGGCCGAAGAGGTCACTGAAGAAGTTGCCAATTGAGGCAAAGAAGTTTTTTACAGCGTCAAAAACCTTGCTGACCGTATTTTGTGCGCCGGCCAGCTTCTGAAGGGCAGACTGGACGGATTCGACTTTTGCCTGAAGCTCATCTGTACTCAGTCCCTCCAGGGAGCGGCAGAGGCTGATAAGCTGCTCAATCTGGCCATCGGTGAGGGTGACATTGATTTCCGCTGCAATGGAGATAATCTGGGTGCGCAGCTCATCATCCGTCATGTTCTGAATTTCATCCAGAATCAGCTTCAGCTCATTGACGATGGTGACGGCGTCATAGCTGCCCACGGCATCCGCCAGTTCGGCGGTAGTGACCAGCTCCTGGGTACTGGCAATCTTTGCGAGCTCATCAATCTCCTGGCCGGTAATATCCTCATAGGCCTTGTAGATGCCCGTGAGGGCCGCAGTGCCGGAGACGGAGAATGGGGCAGCCACGATCACTCGGGCATCGTCAATACCGGCGGTGACCAGGGCGTTTACATACATCTCCTGAGTACACCAGCTAATGTTGGAGGTGGAAACCTGCAGCCCGGAGCCCGCTTCGAGAATTTCAATATATACACAGGAAATAGAGCGGGTGCCAATCAGGGAGGTGTCCACAAGCCCGTCCAAATACTGGCGCTCCTCGGAGTTGGATACGGTCAGCTCTGTTACGCTGCCCTGCTCTATGCCGAAGGACTGGTATACCAGCGCCTTCTGGTCCTCTGTGAGGTCTGCGCCAATCACAGCCCGGGACTGACCGGCGTCGATGGCAAATGCACTGCTCATGCCGGCCAGTATACACACTACCAGCAGCAAAGACAAAACCTTTTTCATCATATAGAATCATCCTTTCGAATGTATTGCTGTAGCCCTCAGCTCAATTATTATACAGTATTTTGCTTCAAAAGTACATCATTTTTGCATAATGGAAGCAG